>NZ_JBFUJG010000056.1:0-34624 GCF_056401495.1 Mucilaginibacter sp. P4_E8 | reverse complement strand
GACCATCATTACCGCGGGAGTTCCTGCTATACTAAAGATATTTTCGATGTTTGACGGTAAAACCAAAGATGCATAGCGAATCTTCAAAACAAATTTAGAATTAATAAATTAATCAAAATTTATCCATATCCTGGATCATGTCGAAGCACAATCGGCTTTGGAAGTATTCCATTTTTTAAACTTAACTATTTCTTTACTTTGAAAATCTATTTTTGGGGCATGTTTTCAAGTAGGGCCTTAGTTAACGATGAAAATCTGGTTGTATTACTTAAACAAGGCAAACCATACGCCTATAATCAGTTATATGAGCAATACTGGAAAGAGCTTTATTTGATAGCTTACAGTAGGGTTGGAGAAGAAGATACTGCGAAA
This sequence comes from Mucilaginibacter sp. P4_E8, assembly GCF_056401495.1. Lineage (NCBI taxonomy): Bacteria > Pseudomonadati > Bacteroidota > Sphingobacteriia > Sphingobacteriales > Sphingobacteriaceae > Mucilaginibacter > Mucilaginibacter sp. P4_E8. The sequence continues at coordinate 34,252 of NZ_JBFUJG010000056.1, read as the reverse complement.
GATCTGGTACAAAACCTGCTTATTGATATTTGGAAAAGGCGTGAAACACTTGATGTTCGAACGAATTTAGAACAGTTTTTATTCGGTGCGCTCAAGCTTCAGATCCTGAATCACTATCGCTCGGAAGGCATTAAGCAAAAAATAATGGAAAGGGCTCTTGATAGGATGCGCGATCTGTTTGTCTCTATGGATGAGTTAGCTGCTTACCATGATCTGGAAAAGGTAATTGAGGATGAAGTACTAATAATGCCTCAAAATATGCAGCAATCCTTTTTACGAAGAAGTGATAACCGTTCGGTAAAAGAAATTGCCAGCGATCTGAATCTGGCCGAACAGACAGTCTCCAATAATATTTCAGAAGCGCTTAAACGGCTCAGAAAAAGATTAATGGCCGAATACCCCGACCGGCATATGGCCTGCTTTACGCTGCTTCTTTACTTACTTAACAATTAGTTTACAAAAGTTTAACTATAAATAGAAGTAGTATTTGCCGTTTGGTGCAACATAGGGTTAAATAACACAAAATAGTGAAACCCTTTGAGCTCAAAAATCTGATCAATCGTTATCTTAATCATGAAGCAAATGAAACGGAACGCCAGTTAATTGATGTATGGTACCAGTCATTTGATGAGCAAAATAAAAAGCCCGATCTGTCTGCAGCGGAAGAGCAGCGGTTAAAGAACGATATTTTTGATCAGGTAAAAGACACTTGGAAACAATCGCMAAAACTTATAAAATTACAGTCCGTTTTTAGGTATGCAACCGCTGCTATGCTTTGTCTTGCTACTTTTTTAGGGGTGTACCGGTATTTAATTAAGCCAAACGCTCAAAAGCAAGAGAAGTATTTAACCATAAATACAGGTACACGTGAGGTTAAAAAAATAGAGCTGCCCGATGGCTCTGCCGTGTGGATAAATGCAAATAGTCATCTCCGCATCAGTGAAGATTTTCAAAAACAGGTGCAAAGAAATGTATACCTGGATGAAGGGGAGGCCTTTTTTACCGTTAAAAAAAATGTAAAACGGCCCTTTGTTGTATTCACCAAATCKGTTCATACGCGCGTTTTGGGTACCTCGTTCAATATTAACTCCTATAAAACACTGCATAAAGCTACCGTAACTGTTGCAACCGGGCGTGTACAGGTAAGCACACCGGCTAAAGTATTGGGTATTATAACTCCAAGTCTGCAAATTAGTTATGCTATCCAGAACGGAAGATATCAGATTAACAAAGCCGATGCTTTACAAGCCCACTCCTGGACAGGGGGGCAGTCCATTTTGAATCAGGCCTCTTTTGATGAGCTTGCGTTGGTTATCAAAAACGTTTATGACGTTCGCCTGATTGGTCAAAATAAAGCCATAGCGCATTACAAATACAATTTACATATTAATACCACCCACACTCTTGATGAAACGATGAAGATCATCTGTTCTATCCATCAAAACACTTACAAAAGGAGGAAAAATAATGAAATAACTATTTACTAAACAATAACAATAAAAAAGCCGGTCTGCAGCAGATCCGGCCTCCATACAATAGCTGTGTTAAGTTGGACCCTTAGCAGCTGTTGCCTTAGTTTATCATTATCAATTTCACTAAGTATTCAAAAATATGAAAAAAATATCACGCCGCTTGAATAAAGCTACGCGTACTTCTATTATTGTTTTCTGCCTGCTTTTGGCAAATATCGGGCAATTGATGGCCGACACCATTGGTGGCGTATTTGAAACACGCATTAGCGTGGCCTTTAAAAATGAAACTTTAACGCATGCTGTCAGGAAAATTGAACAGCAAAGTAAAGTGGAGTTCGCGTACGATCCCGACTTGTTGGGTTTACATAAACTTCTGGTAAAAGAAGGGAGTTTTACCAATGAGCGTCTGGATGTTGTTTTAAGATCTTTATTACAAAACACCGGTATCGCTTTTAGGGAAGAGATAAAAGGCACAATCATACTTTATAAAAAATCAGGCTCGGCTAAAGCCGCTTATGGCAAGGTATCAGGCCGGGTTGTTGATGAAAAAGGAGAGCCGTTGCCAGGAGCAACTGTAAGGTTAAATGAACTGAACAAAGCCATACAAACCAACACTGATGGCTCTTTTACAATAGATGCCGATCCGGGTGTTTACACATTGTTAGTAAGCTTTATTTCGTACCAAACATATCGTGTACCCGGCGTTAAAATTACTGCTGGTGAAACTACCGTATTGGGAAACATAACATTGGTTGCCGAATCAGGCAGTTTAAATGAGGTGGTGGTAGTGGGATATGGTACCCAGAAAAAAGAAAACCTCACCGGCGCTGTTGATCAGGTTACTTCAAAGGTTCTGGAAAACCGTTCGTTGCCTAACCTTACCCAAGGCCTACAGGGTGTAATACCCAACCTTAACCTGGTGCCTTTGGATGGCAAACCGATACAATCGCCAAGCTTTAACGTACGCGGAACAACCTCTATTGGTCAGGGAGGTAATGCCCTGGTGCTTATTGACGGAGTGGAGGGCGATCCAAGCCGCATCAATCCGAGCGATGTAGCCAGTGTATCGGTGTTAAAGGATGCCTCATCATCAGCTATTTACGGTGCAAGGGCAGCTTTTGGTGTTATATTGGTCACAACCAAAAGTCCGGCTAAAGAGAAAACAAGTATCACCTATTCTTTCAACCAGTCGTTCAAAAGCCCAACCACGGTTCCACAACTGGTAACCAATGGTTACACTTTTGCTAAAATGTTTAATGAGGCATGGACAGCGGCCAATAACTATTCGCAGACCCCGCAAAATATCAATAAAACAGTAAAGTTCTCACCCGAGTATCTGGAAGAGTTAAAGCGCAGGGATGGCGATCCGAGTTTGCCTAAGGTAGAAGTTAATGGGCTTGGCGAATATGTTTATTATGCTAATACCGACTGGTATAAGGAGCTATATAAAGATCATAACGCCTCCAGGGAGCATAATCTGGCCATATCCGGCAACAGCGGTAAAGCCGATTTCCTGATCACTGGCCGGTACTTTGCGCAGGATGGTTTGTTTCGTTACAACTCTGACAATTACAGCATTTATAATTTAAGAGCCAAAGGGTCATTACAGGTGTTCCCATGGCTGCGTATTTATAACAATGCCGACTATTCAAATATGAAATATCATAACCCACTTAACGTGGGCGAAGGCGGTAGTATATGGAGAAACCTGGCAGATGAGGGCCATACTGTGGCGCCAATGTTTAATCCCGATGGTACTTTAACTTACTCTGCCGCTTATACCGTGGGCGATTTTGTTTATGGTAAAAACGGTATTAATTTCGATAACCGGGTATTTCGCAATACGGCCGGTTTTAACAGCTCATTCTTTGATGATTCCTTCAGAGTTAAGGGTGATTTCACCTTCCAAAATACTGATAATAACCAGGATCGCAAACGTGTTCCTGTTCCTTACAGCCGTAAGCCGGGTGTAATTGAATATGTGGGTAGCAACACTAATGACCTGGAGAACCTGAACCAGCGTACACAATACATTGCCACCAACGTGTACGGCGAATATGAACCAAAATGGAGCAAAGATCATTATTTTAAAGCTTTGGCCGGTTTTAACTTTGAGCAATCAACCTTTAAACGCCTGGATGTTGTACGTAACGGGCTTATTTTTCCGGATGCTACTGATATTAACCTGGCGCTTGGTCAATCTATCACCACCAGTGGTGGCTGGGATAGATGGGCAGTTATGGGCGGTTTTTATCGCTTAAATTATTCCTATAAAGAGAGGTATTTACTGGAGGCTGATGGCCGCTATGATGGTTCTTCTAAATTTCCGTCAAACCAGCGTTATGCATTTTTTCCATCTGTATCTGCTGGCTGGCGGGTTACCAATGAGCCTTTCTGGACAATGTCAAAAGATATTATATCTAACTTAAAGATCAGAGGATCGTATGGATCGTTAGGTAACGGAAGCATCGGTTCTTATGCCTTCCAGGAAAAATTCAATATCTCCCAATCAGGCAGGGTGTTAAACGGAGTTCGACCTCAGGCTACCAGTCAGCCTGGTGTATTACCTGATGGATTAACCTGGGAAACCTCTAATGTCCAAAACCTGGGTGTTGATCTGGGATTATTGTCTGATCGTTTAACCATCACTGGCGATGCTTATATCCGTAAAACCAAAGATATGTTTACCGTAGGGAATACCCTTCCTGCCGTATTTGGTACCGGTGTTCCAAAGGGTAACTATGCTGATCTGAAAACAAAAGGCTGGGAGGTAACCGTTGCCTGGCGTGATAAATTTGATCTGGGTGCTAAACCGTTCAACTATGGCTTTAGGGCCACTTTGGCAGATTATCAGGCCACCATTACCAAATATAATAATCCAAATAAAAACCTGAGCGACTACTATGTGGGCCAAAAAGTAGGTGAGATATGGGGTTTTGAAACCGCTGGTTATTTCACCTCGGCTGCGGATATAGCCAATTCACCCAAACAAACGTTGATTAAAGCCTCGGGTGCCAGCCAGCTGTTACCCGGTGATATTAAATTTAAAGACCTGAACGGTGACGGCGTAATTGATTACGGCGATCAAACCGTTAATAAACCGGGTGACAAAAAGGTTATTGGTAATACTACACCACGATATACCTTTGGCTTTGGTATGGATGCCGACTGGAATAGTTTCTTCTTCTCGGCCTTTTTCCAGGGGGTAGGTAAACGTGATTGGTACCCCGGTCCTGAGGCCGATTATTTCTGGGGACAGTATAATCGCCCTTACAATAAAGTTCCGGTATCGCAATTGGATAAGATCTGGTCAGAGAGCAATCCAAATGCTTACTTCCCACGATATCGTGGTTACTCTGCTCAAAATGGATCAAATGAGCTGGCACAAAACCAAACTAAATATTTGCAAAACGCCGCTTATGTAAGGATGAAAAATATCCAGTTAGGCTACCACCTGCCATTAAGCCTTATCCGGAAGATCAAGCTCGGCGATGCCAGGGTATTTGTTTCCGGCGAGAATTTATGGACATGGTCGCCATTGTACAAGATCACCAAAGATATTGATCCGGAGAGTATTAATGGCTCGGATCGTGTGCTAACAGATGGAACCAGTGGTAATGGCAATAATTACCCCATACTTAAAAGTGTAACCATTGGTGTATCCGCAACTTTCTAACTGTCAAATCATGGAATATCTTAAATCATTAAATATGTTTACTCAAGGTATAAGATCAATCAGAATTTATTTAGGGATCTGTTTGTTAGGCTGTATAATAGCCGGCTGTAAAAAACTTGATCAGGTTCCGCGTGACACAGCCACCAAAGATGCTGTTTTTAGCAGTGTGAACGGGTTGGATCTGTATGCTAACTCTTTTTACAACATTTTACCTGATGCCAATTCCGTACACCGTGGTGATGCGATGGCTGATTACTCGGCAAGGACTTCCTATCCGGATTTTTTAAGACCAGGGGTTTTTGATGCCAGGCAAAGTTCCGGCTGGGGCTGGACAGATCTGCGTAATATCAATTACTTTATACAAAACTGCACCAATCCAGCTATTTCACTTGCTCAGCGCCAGCATTATATTGGTGTTGCCCGTTTCTTCAGAGCCTGGTTTTATTATGAAAAGGTAAAACGTTTTGGCGATGTGCCATGGATCAATAAGCCTATGGCTGTTGATGATCCGTCTTTATTCGACGGCCGAGATTCCAGGACATTGGTCATAGATTCTGTTATTGCTGATCTGGACTATGCCAGCAAATATATTATTACAAGCGATAACACACGCAGTTTGATCACTAAATATGTAGCGTACGCCTTTAAATCAAGAGTGTGTTTATTTGAAGGTACGTTCAGAAAATATCACGATGAATACAAATTGCAGGGATCAGCCAATGCTTTGCTTACCCAGGCTGCGGATGCAGCTCAAAAGGTAATGAGCGAAGGTGGATTCAACCTGAATACCGCAGGCGGAGCAGATAAAGCTTATCGTCAATTATTTACCTCGCAACAGCCCGTGGCCACAGAGATTATACTTGCCTCTGTTGTTGATCCTGCGCTGGCCGTGTTTAATGATGCCAACTGGTACTGGACGAGCGCCACTTATGGTGACAGGGTAAGTTTAACCCGTACATTTGTAAATACCTATCTGAATATCGACGGAACGCCGTTTACCGGCAAAGCAGGTTATCAAACCATTCCGTTTGCTCAGGAAGTAAAAGGCAGGGATATGAGGTTGCAACAAACCATCAGGATGGGAAGTTATAAACGTATTAATGGTGGCACACCAGAAGCCGCTCCTCCTGTATTCTCATACACGTATACCGGTTATCAGCCTATTAAATGGACATTGGATGATGTATCTTTAGATGGAGGAACCAAAAACACTAACTCTATGTCTCTAATAAGATATGCAGAGATTTTGTTAAATTATGCTGAAGCTAAGGCCGAACTGGGCACCCTTACAGATGGCGATTGGAATTCAACCATTGGTGCCATACGCAGGAGGGCTGGTATTACCGGTAATACAGCCGCCAAGCCGGTTGTCGTTGACCCTTATTTGCAAACCAATTATTTTCCGGCTATTTCTGATCCGGCTATTCTGGAGATCAGAAGAGAGCGGGGAATTGAACTGGCATTTGAAGGATTTAGATTTTATGATTTAGTACGCTGGAAACGCGGCCCGCTTATGGATCAGGTGTGGAATGGTTTTTACGTTCCGGCACTTGATGTACCGATGGATCTGAATGAAGATGGCGTGCTGGATGTTTGCTTTTATAAAGTAATGCCGGCTAATCCGATAAAAGGCGTAACTTACGTAAACGTGGCAGAAACCTTAAGCGGGGGCACACCTAATCCGCAAAGACTGGCTAACAATACATTTGGTGAATTAACCTGGTTAACCACTGTACCCAAAAAATGGGATGATAAGTTTTACCTGTATCCAATACCGGAAACCGACAGATTACTTAATCCCAAATTAGGACAAAATCCAGGTTGGTAAATAATAACAAGCGCAACAATTAAAAAATGAAAACAAAACATATCATACTGGTGGCATTAGGTATAATGCTTTCCTTTTATGCCCAGGCCCAAAACCTTATTGTGGGTACATATAACCTGCGTTATGCCAATCCGCGCGATACCGGTAATATGTGGGTTAACCGTGCACCTATTGTAGCCTCGCTGATACAATTTCATGACTTTGATATTTTTGGCACCCAGGAAGGTTTACTAAACCAGTTGCAGGATATCAATGCTGCCCTGCCTCAATATGAACGTTACGGATTGGGCCGCGATGATGGTAAAGATGCCGGCGAGCATTCGGCCATCTTCTTTAAAAAAGACAGGTTTAGGCTATTGAATAAAGGTGATTTCTGGCTTTCACAAACACCTGAGAAACCCTCACTGGGCTGGGATGCCACCTGCTGCAACCGTATATGCTCATGGGTGTACCTGCAGGATAAACAATCCAAAAAGAAGTTTTACTTTTTTAACGCCCATTATGACCATCAGGGAAAAGTGGCCCGTGAGGAAAGCAGTAAGCTGATTTTGGAAAAGATCAAAACCATTGCAGGTAAAGAACCTGTGATACTTACCGGCGACCTTAATGGATCGCATGAAAGCAGCTGGTATCAGCGTGTAGCTACTTCGGGGCTAATGGTTGATACTTATAGTAAAACAGCACATCCATATGCCAATAACGCCTCATTCAATGGTTTTAAAAGATCTGTTCCGGGAAATGAGATCATTGATCATATTTTCACTACCGGAAGTTTTGTAGTAAAACGCTGGGGTATATTGACCGACAGCTATCACGGTAAATATCCGTCTGATCATTTTCCTGTACTTTCGGAGATAAGTTTCTGATGATCTGATCATTTAATTTTTTCAAACCCGCTTTGTGAAAACAAAGCGGGTTTGTTTTTAATATGGATAGGAGGGATTAATATAGAATTGTATTATTTGGCAAGTTTCGATTTATTGCTTTGTGCTTTCATCATGAACCGACCATCAAACCGTTTGCGTTAATTCAACAGTGGTTTAACCTTTTGTCCAATTAGTTCGATGGATTTTAATAATTGTTCGTGCGAAAGTCCTGCATTATCCATCTGAAAAGTGACCCTTGATATGCCACCCAGTGCTTCACTATGGCGCAGGATCTTCTCGGCCACCACCTCAGGTGTTCCGATAAGCAGTGCGCCCTTAGGCCCAATCTGCGCGTCGAAACCTGCACGGGTAACCGGCGGCCAGCCACGCTCTCTCCCAAACTTGGTAAAAGTTGCCGCGTATCCAGGGTAATAATCTTCCACGGCATCTTCCGGTGTTTCACCAACGTATCCCAGTGAGTGGAGGCCTACTCTTAAATCCTCCGGGGCAAAACCTGCATCACGGCCTGCCTTCCGGTATAGGTCAACCAATGGCCGAAAACGCTCCGTGTCACCTCCAATGATAGCTACCATCAGTGGCAGGCCCATTGAACCTGCACGCACAAAGGAAGCTGGTGTGCCGCCCACACCCAGCCATACCGGTATTTTCTCCTGAACGGGCCGAGGGTAAATAGCCTGGTTGTTCAATGGCGCTCTGAAACGCCCCGACCAGTTCACCACTTCATTATCCCTGATCTTTAGTAACAGGTTAATTTTCTCTTCAAATAAAGGATCATATTCCTGCAGGTTAAAACCAAAAAGCGGGAAGGCTTCAACAGAAGAACCACGGCCAACTACCATTTCGGCACGTCCTTTGGAAATGATATCCAGCGTCGCAAAATTTTGAAACAGCCTTACCGGATCGGCGGCGCTCAGCACTGATACCGCACTGGTCAGCCGGATACGCTTTGTGCGGGCCGCCGCCGCTGCAAGGATCACCGCTGTAGCGGAGTCTAAAAACTCTTTCCGGTGATGCTCACCAATACCAAACACGTCAAGTCCAACCTGGTCAGCCAACTCAATTCTGGCCAGCAAATCCTCCATGGCCCGCATGTTGCCCTGCGCATCCAACGCGCTTTCAAGGTTACCCGTTGCAGCAAAACTGTCAATTCCGATCTCCATAGTTCAAAAAATAAAAAAGTAGTGGCTGTTAATTTAATGGAGTAAAAATAGACGATTAGCTTATATGTTTAAACATGTAAATGTCAAACATTTTTTATCAGTATAATTTTCCTTCATCGTGTTGGAGCAGGATAGAGGTAATAAAGCTCCACAGTGTAACAAACTTTATACATAATAATATATATTGTCTATAGTGTTTGTAGTCTTTATTATTATTTTTATGTTTGTCCCGTCAAAAATAAAAACATGAAGTAATGAAAACTTCCTCAAACAGACATATAGCCTATGTAAATAGCAGGACAATGGAAAATGTTCCTGTAGTATTTGTGATGTGCTGTTGTTGTCTGTAAATCACTTTTTCAAATATTAGTTTTCCAGATAAAGCAAGCCACTATTTAATTATGCAGGCTTTAAAAATTAAAAAAGCTCAGGCTTTTAACGGTATTACTATTTAAAAAATTCCCCTGGATGAGATCATAAATACATTATAAAAAAAGACCGGCAAGGAAGCCTCGCCGGTCAAATTACAGGAAAGATCAGCTACGTAACGCCAATCACTCACTGACCTTCCATCAAGTTTTACTAACAATAAATTATTAAATAAAACCTGTTAAATATATGGAAATATATATCCATGCTAAATCATTTTACAAAAAGCTTATAACGCTGCTCTTACTTTTATCCATCCCTATAATATCAAGCGCGCAAACAGAACAACCTCCAACAATTAACTCACATCTTAACGGTACTGTACTTGATGCTGTTACCCAGGAGCCTTTACCCGGAGCGGCCGTATTGATCTTAGGGACTACACACTCTGTAGCAACTGATAAGGATGGTAAATTCTCATTTGTTACCGGCCAAAAATTTCCTTATACGTTGGTAATTACCTATATAGGGTATGATAAACAGGAAGTTACCGCTAATGGTAGCCCTGTTACTATACTTTTAAAGCAATCGGTACGTGCATTAAATGATGTGGTGGTGGTAGGCTATGGTACACAAAGCCGTAAGTCGCTCACCGGTTCAGTATCAACTATTAATGCCGATGAAGTGCGTAATAAACCGGTAGCCAGTTTTGACCAGCAATTGCAGGGTAAGGCTGCAGGCGTACAGGTATCTGCCGGTACAGGTATACCCGGCGATGGATTGTTTTTCCGTATCCGCGGTAGCACATCTATTAATGCGGGTAATGACCCTTTGTATGTAATTGACGGGGTGTTTGTTAACAGCCAGTCGTTACAGAAGATCACTACGCAGGGGCAGGCTAATAATCCCTTATCTGACATTAACCCGGCTGATATTGAAAGCATCAGTATCTTAAAAGATGCCGACGCTACGGCTATTTACGGTGCACGTGCTGCTAATGGCGTTGTACTGATCACTACCAAGCGCGGTAAATATAATACGGCCCCCAAAGTGAGTTTAAATACCTACTTTGGTTTTGCCCAAGCCCCCAAATTATGGGACCTGGTTACCGGACCCGAACATGCGGAACTGGTTAATGAATTATATAGCAATACTGAAGCTGATGCTATAGCTACAGGAAATACGGCTGCCGCGGCTACTTATAAAAATCTTCCGTTCAGAGCATTAACCGATAACCCCACGGGTTTACCGGCACCTCGTGGGTTGCCTCAGGATCAACCAACTTATGATCGTTTACATGATGTGTTCCGTACCGGTTTTATTCAAAACTATGACGCCTCTGTTTCAGGTGGTAATGATAAAACAAGATATTATGTGGGCGGTGGTTATAACAGCCAGCAGGCCGATCTGAAAACCAACGATTTTAATCGCGGCAGTTTCAAGTTTAACCTTGATCAAAAAATAAGCAATGTGTTCAGCATTGGTACCAGCACCCTGCTTTCGCAAACGTATAGAACCAATGCCCGCGTGGGCGACGGTCCGCAGGGTGGTATTTTACAGGCCGCATTGCACACACCAACCTATCTGCCCAAAGTAAATGCCGATGGCAGTCCGGCTAAATGGGCTGGTTTTGACAACCTGGATGTACTGATCAATAATACCAATATGCATTCAAAAAGCAACCGCCTGATCAGTAATATCTACGCCGATGCCAATATTACACCTGATCTGAAATTCCGTACCAGCTGGAGCGTTGATTATAATACCTATAACGAATACCAGTACTGGAACAGTTTAACCAACCTGGGCGCTGCCAACCATAACCTGGGCACATCAAGCATCAGCACCAACTCTATCTGGACAAATGAACAAACTCTTACTTATAACAAAGTTTTTGCCAACAAACATTCCTTTAGCGCATTGGTGGGTAATACCTTACAAGGCAATGTAAACTCCCAGACCTTTGCGCAGGGCACCAATTTTCCTAATGATGCCTTTCAGCAAATAGCCTCGGCGGCTACAACCACCTCTTCATCTACTGAGAACAAGTATAACCTGTCATCATTTTTTTCAAGGGTTACTTACAATTATGCGGGTAAGTATTTTATAGAAGGTAATTTCCGTGCCGATGCTTCTTCAAAATTCGGTAAAGATCACCGCTGGGGATACTTTCCATCGGCGGGTGTGGCCTGGCAAGCTAAGGAAGAAGATTTCCTGAAGAATGTAACCTTTTTAAGCAATCTTAAGATACGTGGCAGTATTGGTTTAACCGGTAATCAAAATGGCATCAGCAATTTTGCCTCACGTGGCTTATGGCAGGCTGGTGCCAATTATCAGGATAATCCAGGTACCGTGCCGTACCAGCTGGCCAATCCCGATTTGAAATGGGAAAGCACCAGGCAAATAAACCTGGGTGTTGATGCCGGTTTCTTTAACAACCGCCTGAATCTGGAGTTCAATGTGTATGACAAGTACACTACAGGCTTGCTGCTCAACCTGCCGCTGGCCCTAAGTTCCGGCTTTGCTTCAATCACCAAAAACGCGGGTGAAATGAGCAATAAAGGTTTTGAGCTGGCTATTAACAGCACCAACATCAAAAGCAAAGATTTTACCTGGCAAACAAGCTTTAACATATCACACAACGCTAATAAAATTGAGAAACTGCCAATACCTATAGATGCTTCATATGCTGCTATCAGGATGCAGCAGGGTTATTCCATGAACTCATTTTATGTGTACAAACAGCTGTATGTTGACCCACAAACCGGTAACGCTATTTACCAGCATGCTGATGGTACCAGCGGGCCAACCGTAACGGCTGCCGATAAGGTGTTTGATGGAAGCGGTCTGCCCAAGTTTTTTGGAGGGTTAAATAACACTTTTACTTACAAAGGTTTTGACCTGAGCATATTTTTCAATTTCGAAACCGGTAACAAAGTTTACAACAACAACGCTTACTTTTTAGAAGGTGGCGGTACCCGCGACGACCGCCGGGCCATGGATACCTATCAGTTAAAACGTTGGCAAAAACCAGGTGATATTACCGATGTACCTCGTTTAACCGCGCTGGGATCAAACTATACGCTAAGCCCTGTAAGCCGCTTTATTGAAGATGGTTCATTCTTAAGGTTAAGTAATGTTAATCTGGGCTATACATTGCCAAAAACGGTAGCCGAAAAAATTAAAGCAGCGTCGGTACGCATTTACTTCAGCGGATCAAACCTGTGGTTGCTAACCCGGTATAAAGGACCCGATCCGGAGATCAACGTAACAGCCGATCCTAATGTACAAGGCTATGATTTGGGTACGCCTCCAATACCACGTACACTGCAGGTTGGCGCTAACATCACCTTTTAATTAATCAACTGACATGAAAAGACTACTATATATACTTCCATTTTTTATCATCCTGTCATCCTGCAAAAAGTTTTTGGATGTGCAGCCACAACAACAGGTTGATGAGTCGTTGGCTATTACCAATGCGGGTAGTGCCACTACTGCTGTTAACGGTTTGTACAATACTCTTGGTACCGATAATTACTATGGTTCAAACTTTCCCGCTATATCATACCTGTACGGCAGCGATGTGGTTTGGACAGGCTCACAAGCAGCTCCGCAGGAGATATCCGCCCACAAAACAACTGCTTTTAACAGCTATATCAGCTCGGCATGGGGTGCTATTTATAAAACTATTTTATCGGCCAATTACATCCTGGAGTCAGTTCCTAAAGTAACAGACCCCTTATTGACAACTACTACTAAAAATCAGTATTTGGGCGAAGCTTATGCCATAAGGGCTTTATCATATTTTGATTTGGCCCGTGGCTGGGGTGGCGTACAGCTGATATTGACGCCGACGCATACTACATCAGACCATGCCGGTATTAAACGCAGCAGCCTGGCTGATACCTACGCCCAGGTTTTAAAAGACCTGAATGCTGCCGAGCCTCTGCTGCCAGCAACCACCAACCGTAACCGGTTTACCCAAAAAACAGTTTGGGCGCTCAAGGCAAGGTTTTACCTGTACAATAAACAATGGGACCTGGCCGAGCAATATGCCACCAAGATCATCAGCGATAACGCTAACTATAGCCTGCTTAAACCGTACAGTGCTTTTTTTGCTAATAATGCAGTAGCTACATCAGAGTCGGTATTTGAGATTGCTTATAGTACTTCGTTCAAAAACGGGCATAGTGTATGGTTTCTGCCACCTGCATTAGGCGGCAGGAGGGAGTGGGCGCCATCAAGTACGCTGGTATTCCTGCTCAATGACCCTACAGTTGGTGGGGGAAGAAGCGCGCTGATAGGACAAACAGCTCCCCCCGGAAATTTATGGTATGGTAAATTATATTACCGTAACCCAATAGGTACCGATCCGGCTTATATTATTCGCGTGGCCGAAGTATATCTTATCAGGGCCGAAGCCCGTGCACAGCAGAATAATTTAAGCGGCGCATTGCAAGATCTGAACGCCGTGCGCGACCGCTCTGGCGTTGCAGCATCCACCGCTTCAACCCAAAGTGATATACTGCTGGCCCTTGAAGCCGAAAGAAGGATAGAGTTTCCGTTTGAAACCGATCGATGGTTTAACCTGGTGCGTACCAATAGGGTAGCTGCTGTATTAGGTATTACCGATTCAAACAAATATCTGTTCCCGATACCAGCAAGTGAACTGCTGGCCGATCCTGATCTGACACCCAACCCCGGATATTAATCCTTAAACCATAACGATATGAAAAAGATCATTAATTTATTTTTAGCCCTGTTTGTATTAAGCTCCGCAAATGTATTCGCCCAGAATCCGGCAAATCCCGTAGGGCCCGAAAAAGGTTCTTTAGTGATTGTTGGCGGCGGCAATGTTGGTCCAGAAATTTGGGCCCGATTTGTTGAATTGGCCGGTGGCGCCAATGCCAATATTATTTACGTACCTACGGCAGGCGATGATTCGACCATTGTAAAGAATGATAAGACCATTAAAAAACTGCAGGAATTGGGTGTTAAAAGTGTTACCACCCTACATACCCGCGATCCTAAAGTAGCCAATACCGAAAAATTTGTAGAGCCAATACGCCAGGCAACAGGTATTTGGTTTGAAGGCGGCCGTCAATGGAAAATTGCCGACGCTTATCTGGGCACACTTACCCAAAAGGAATTTAAGGCACTGCTTGATCGTGGCGGCGTAATTGGCGGCACATCGGCTGGTGCTACCATACAGGGATCATACCTGTTCCGTGGTGATACCAAAGGCAATACCGTACTGGTAGGCGACCATGTTAAAGGGCTTGATTTTATACATAATGTAGCTATTGACCAGCATATTTTAAAACGTAACCGCCAGTTCGATTTGCTCAGCTTTATCAAAACCCGCCCCGATCTGCTGGGGATAGGTATTGATGAAAGCACAGCCATTGTTGTTCACCAGAATACTTTTGAAGTGCTGGGCGTATCGTATGTGGCTATTTATGATGCCAATAATTTTGCCGGAACCACTAAAAATCCGGCTGGTGATTCAGGTAATAACGGGCCGTTTTACTACCTCAAAAAAGGCGAAAAATTTGATCTGATTAACAGGAAAGCACTGATACCAAAAGCATCAACAAAAACTGCAAGTAATTAATATTAAAGGACAAAAAAAGCCAGGTGACTGAGTGGCTAAGTGAGGGTCTGCAAAACTCTTTACGGCAGTTCGAACCTGCCCCTGGCGTCAATAACACCATAGTAAACAAAAATTAAAACAATGAATGCATTAAAAGGAGCATTATCAAATGATGAATGGAAAGGATATGAAAAGTGGGCTTTTCGCATCTTCTCTATTTATTTCTTCATTCAGGCTGTACCGCTCGACTGGAAATTTTACCGCAACTTGTTTTCCATAAACTGGCTGCACCTGCGGTTTAGTGATATATTTTACGTCAGCCGTTATACGCCCCAGATTTTCTCTGATAGAACATCTACGGGATGGGGTCTAAATACCTACGCTGATTGGTTAGTTATGTTAGGTATAGCTATTGTTGGTGCAGCAGTCTGGACTTACCGGGATAAGAATACAAAAGATTATAACAAGTTTTATTACTGGATCAGGGTTATTGTACGGTACCGGCTGGCAATAGGAATTATAGCTTATGGGTTTATTAAGTTTTTTCCGCTGCAATCACCGTACCCTTCACTGAGTAATTTAAATACCCATTATGGCGAGTTTAGCCGATGGAAGCTGTTTTCATTAAGCCTGGGTATAGTTCCTAATTATGAGTCATTTTTAGGACTGGTCGAGATACTGGCAGGCTCACTGTTGCTTTTCCGCAAAACCTCAACCATTGGCGCATTGATGGTGGTGGTGTTCACAGGTAACGTTTTCATGTCGAACCTGGCTTATGATGGCGGCGAAGCTACCTACAGTTTATACCTGATAACGCTGGCTTTATTTTTATTAACGTTTGATGTTGTACGTCTTTTTGTACTGATAGGATTGGAAAGACCGGTACAGCCTAACCGCTTTAAAATATCACTTTCGCAAAAAGGCCAAAGTGCCAGATTGGTTTTAAAAACAGTGTTTATTTTCTTCTTTGTGTTTTTATACGGCTATAAAACATGGTCGGCTTATCATCATGATGTTTACCAGTACCCGCAAACCGCAGGTTTAAAAGATGCTGATGGTTTGTATGATGTAAGCGAGTTTAAGATCAATAGTACAGCGCTGCCATATTCTGCAACCGATACCAGCCGCTGGAAAAACGTGGTTTTTGAAAAATGGGCCACCCTCAGCATTGGTACCAATAAAACGGTTAAGATTGACTCTGCTGTTACCGAAGAGATCAATGATAAGGATGCCGACAGGAGTTATGAAGAAGCGGGTTCCATTGGCCGCCAGTACTACAGCTACCAGATTGATGTAGCCAACCAGCAACTCATCCTGCAAAATAAAAACCATAATTATCCAAACGATAAACTGGTGCTACATTACACAAGGCCCGATAATTCAAAACTCATTTTATCTGGTGTTGAAGGCCGGGATACTGTGTATGTCGTGTTAAACAGGATCGATAAAAAGTATCTGTTAGAGGAAGCGGCCCGCGGTCGTGACAAAGCCATTAAACTTTGATAATCATTATTTAAAAGAATTTATCATGTCAACAGAAATTCATTCCAACGTTGTAAAACTGCAGCAGATATCCGCTCAGGATCAGACAGCTGCTTCGTCAGCTGTAAATAAGCAGCCGGTTAAAACATGGAAACCATATCAAAAAGCATTGTTCCGCATGGCGTTTGTGTTTTTTGTAGGGATGAGCATCCCCATGTCCGGCGAGTGGTATAAGAACCTGTTTGGGATCAACTGGTTTCACTTACATTACCGCGACCTGTATGATATTGCCCGTTTCCAGCCATCGTTGGTCCGTTTCCAAACACAATCCTATAATTTAATGGGCTATGCCGATTGGTTAGCTGTATTGGCAATAAGCATTGTTGGTGGTTTAATATGGACTGCCATTGACCGGGGTAAAACTAAAAATTACGATACCCTGTACTATTGGCTAAGGGTAATTGTGAGATACCGTGCAGGGATAGGTATCATCGGGTTTGGTTTTACAAAGCTGTTCCCTGTGCAATTGCCATATCCTTCACTTGGTCTGTTAAATACCAATTTTGGCGACCTCACCGCTCAAAAAATTTATTGGTTATCGGTAGGTATTGTGCCCTGGTACCAGGTATTTGCCGGTATTGTGGAAGTAGCAGCAGGAGCTTTATTGTTTTTCAGGCGCACTACTTTATTAGGGGCTATACTACTGTTCGGAGCTTTGGGCGATATTACCTTTGTTAATTTTTCTTACGATGGCGGGGTGCACATCTATGCATCCTACTTTGTACTGTTCGCGGCATTTTTAATTATTTACGATGTGCCTAAACTGTACAACCTGCTGATATTGGAGCGTTATACCGTCCCAGCTAACTTTTATCCGTCGTTCTCTCAAAAATGGTTAAAGTACACCCGTATTGTTTTAAAGGTGGCCACTATCTGGATATTTTTGGTAGTACTGTTTTATATCCAGTACATCAACTTCAGGTATGACCCCTATAAGCAGCCTGCCACCACCGAGGTAAAACAGCTAAGAGGTAATTATAATGTAACCACATTCCGTATCAACAATAAAGAAATACCTTTTTCACCAATTGATTCTGTTAGGTGGAGCGAGGCGACATTTGAAAAATGGTCGACCCTTACCTTTAAAGTGAACAGGCCCGTGCCACTTGACCTTTCCAATGGCGGCGGTTCGCCCATGCGCGATATCAACCGTACATTTGAGCTTACCGGGGTAGGTGGTGGTCAGCGGGTTTTTTATTACCAGGCCGATACGGTGAACAATGTGCTTTACCTGGAAGATAAGTTTGTTGCCTCAAACAGGCGTAATAGAGATAAAGGCAAGGGAGGCAACCAGGAAGCTAAAAACAAAAAGGGCAAGGGAGATAAAAAAGATTGGATACCCAAAGAAGCCCGTGCCAACATCAGGGATGAAAACACAGCCATTGATCAGATTGCCCTTTCATCGCGCCGTACCAAAGGCATTGCCGATGAACAGAAAGACAAACGCAAGCGTAACCGGATGATTTTGAGCTATAGTACCACTGATGGTAACCATGTTATTTTAAAAGGCATCAATGAGCGAAAGGACTCAATTTATGTGGTGCTTGACAAAGTAAGCAGAAAATATGCCTTAACCGATAGCAAGTTACAGGCAGGAAAGTATTGATAATTTTACTAAATTATACATTTGATGTCAGCAACAAACAAATTAACTTACACAAGGATTGTACTGTGGTAAATACTAAGTTATATAAAAAGTGAAGCTCGAAAAACGTGATTATGATGCGGTGATTGTTGGCTCGGGGCCAAATGGCCTTGCGGCGGCAATACTGCTGCAACAAAACGGGCTTTCGGTTTTATTGCTGGAAGGAAAAGATACGATAGGCGGGGGGCTGCGTACCGAAGAACTTACATTACCCGGCTTTCAGCACGATGTTTGCTCGGCTGTGCATCCCCTGGCGGCTGGTTCACCCTTTTTTGAAACTTTACCACTTGCTGAGTATGGCTTAGAATATATTTATCCCGATGTTGCCGCTGCTCATCCTTTTGATAACGGTACCGCGGCTGTACTCAAGAAGTCGGTTGYGGAAACTGCTGCCTTATTGGGGACCGATAGCCAGACATATTTAAAACTATTGTCGCATTTGGTAAAAACATGGCCGGCAATGGCGCCTGATGTTTTAGGGCCGTTAACTTTTCCAAAACATCCTGTAGATATGGCCATATTTGGATTGGATGCTTTAACATCGGCCACACATTTAGCTAAACGGTTTAAAACAGAGGAAGCTAAGGGGCTTTTTGCTGGAATGGCCGCGCATAGTATACAGCCATTAAGTAATATCGCCACATCAGCTATCGCGTTGGTACTCATGGCAAACGGACATTTGAAAGGCTGGCCGGTACCAAAAGGGGGCTCCGGAAAAATAGCAGGAGCCCTGGCATCCTATTTTGAAGCTATTGGGGGCAAAATTGAAACCAATACCTATATATCGTCTTTTGAACAACTACCATCGGCACGTGCTGTATTGTTTGATGTTACGCCGAAGCAATTGCTGCAGATAGCCGGACATAAATTTTCTGCTATTTATAAATGGCAGTTGGAACGTTATCGTTATGGTATGGGTGTTTTTAAAGTGGATTGGGCGCTTGACGATGCCATCCCTTTTACAGCCGAAGAAGCAAAACAAGCCGGAACTGTACACATAGGGGGAACATTAAAGGAAATAGCTGCCGGTGAACAGCAGATATGGAAAGGTGGCCACCCTGATAAACCATTTGTTTTATTGGCACAGCAAAGCCTGTTTGACAACACCCGCGCACCCGAAGGTAAACATACCGCATGGGCGTATTGCCATGTTCCCAATGGATCAAGCAAGGATATGACCGGAATTATTGAACAGCAAATAGAGCGTTTTGCCCCTGGTTTTCGTGACCGCATAATCGGACGCCATACTATTAACACCCGGCAGCTTGAAAAATACAACCCCAATTATGTTGGCGGGGATATTAACGGAGGGGTGATAGATATAGGTCAGTTGTTTACCCGGCCGGTTTTACGCAGGTCGCCTTACCGTACATCGGCAAAAGGTATATATATATGTTCATCATCCACACCGCCCGGCGGCGGCGTTCATGGCATGTGCGGATACCATTCGGCCAAACGTGCGCTGAAAGATGTATTTAATATCAAATTATAAAAAGAACTATATCACCACTTAAAAATAAATAAATATGTCATCATCAACTACTAAATTAACACTACACGAAGATTGGGCAGTAGTTATTTTAGGTTCATTAATTATTATACTGGCTATAGCCGGTTTACTTTTACCTGTACCTACATTTGGCTGGGCAAATAGTGCAGCACTTTCAGATAAAGTGTTTAGCTCCGCCAACCTCTCAAAAATAGGGGTTCAGTTTGTTTTCGTGCTCATCATAGGCGGAATAGGGGCTTTGATTACCGGCAAGTCTGTTAAAAATTATGCATTAGGTTTTCCATTGGTTTACTTGATTACTATGGTAGCCCTGGTTCTGGCAGGCAGCAGCCAGGCAAAGGCTTTAAACCTGGAGGCTGTTATATTCAGTTTAGTTTTGGGCCTGGTGATCAGTAATTTTTTAAAACTACCTGAATGGTTAAAGTCGTCACTGTCAACTGAACTATTCGTAAAAATAGGATTGGTACTATTGGGAACCAGCGTTATTTTTTCTGATATTTTAAAGGCGGGTTCTTTAGGTTTAATACAGGCTTTACTGGTAGTAACATCGGTATGGTATTTTGCGTTTTGGGTTTGCAAAAAGTTAAAGGTAGATGATGAAATAGCCATGATGATATCGAGCGCGGTATCTATTTGCGGTGTTTCGGCCGCTATCGCGACCGCCGGAGCCATCAAGGGAGATTCCAAAAAACTTTCCTATGTGATATCCATGGTGCTAATCACAGCTATCCCGATGATGATCTTTATGCCCATAATAGCACATTACTTTAAATTTTCACAGGCAGTAACCGGCGCATGGCTTGGTGGTAGTATTGATACTACCGGCGCGGTGGTTGCTTCAGGATCACTTGTTGGCGAGGTTGCATTAAAGATAAGTACCATTGTGAAATTTTCGCAAAATGTGTTGTTAGGACTGGCCGCTTTTGCAATTTCCATTTACTGGACCTACACCCAACACCCCGCCGGCAGTGATCCTGATAAAAAGCCAACCCTAAAAGTGATCTGGGAGCGTTTCCCTAAGTTTGTATTGGGCTTTATAGGTGCTTCGCTGCTGTTCTCTTTCTTTATATCACCAGAAACTGGCGCCCATATTAAGGATAGCTTAAAAAACCTGCAGGGCCTATGGTTCGCGCTGGCCTTTACCAGTATTGGTTTAGAAACCAATTTTGCTGATCTGTTTAGCGAGAATAGTAAAAAGCCGCTGTACGCATTCCTGATAGCACAAACCTTTAATATTTTTATTACGCTGGCTATTGCCTTTGTTTTATTCTGATGATCCTGATCCATGCCAAAACCATTTAACAACGGTAATTCACTTGCAGCCATTGTATTGGGCATGCTGCTGATAGTGGTGCTTGGCGCATATAGTTATCATGCAGGAGCCAATAAACCAGCTTCTGCTTTTGTTGTGGATACCACCCAATGGCCTACATCATTTGGTTTTGGAAAACCCGCTGCTCCGCAACAAATTGCCGCCTGGGATATTGATGTGAGGCCCGATGGGGTTGGTC
The DNA here is from genome assembly GCF_056401495.1 of Mucilaginibacter sp. P4_E8. NCBI lineage: Bacteria > Pseudomonadati > Bacteroidota > Sphingobacteriia > Sphingobacteriales > Sphingobacteriaceae > Mucilaginibacter > Mucilaginibacter sp. P4_E8. The sequence continues at coordinate 13,056 of NZ_JBFUJG010000056.1, read as the reverse complement.
TGCCTGTTGGTTCAGGCAGCGTAGCTCAGGGCAAAGTTATTTACCTGGCAAAGTGCAGTGCCTGCCACGGTTCCGCAGAGAAAGTGGTGCCTGGTGTAAAATTGCCAGCACCTGTTTTGGTGAGCGATAGTACATCAAAGGTAAAGGCTATTGGCAATTATTGGCCCTATGCAAGCACCGTGTTTGATTATATACGGCGGTCGATGCCGTATAACCTGCCCGGGTCATTAACCAATAATGAAGTGTATGGTGTAACCGCGTACCTGTTAAGTGCCAATAAGATCATTAAATCTGATGCCGTATTAAATGCCAACACCTTACCCAAAATAGTAATGCCCGCGCAAAAATTATTTATAACCGACGACCGCAAAGGCGGCCCTGAAGTACGTTAATATGGAAAACACGGAAAAGTATAACGAGGCTGTAAATGATCATAAGGATCCACCTGTTTATAAAAAGATAAGTCGCAGGTTTTTATTGGGTGGCGCTGCTACTACAGCTATTGTTGCTATGCAGGCATCATTGGGCAAGTGGATACAGGTAGCCGCGCAACAACCAATGTTAAAGACCGATGATCCAACAAAACGAATAGGGTTTGGGCCAGGCGCGGTAGGCAAACGCTCGCCTTTTGAGCATCCGGTACGTATTAAATCTGATACTTCATCACGAACACCCTTACAGGATCTGTACAGTTCATTAACCCCGTCAGATTTGCATTATGAAAGACACCACGGCGGTGTTCCTGTTATTGACCCGGATAAATACGAATTGATGATACACGGCATGGTGAGCAAGCCCATGGTGTTTAAAATAGCTGATCTGAAAAGATTTCCATCGGTAACCCGTACCTGCTTTCTGGAATGCTCAGGCAATTTCAGATCAGGTAAAGAAACCCTGACACCGCAGGAGATCTGTGGATTAACCAGTCAGAGCGAATGGACGGGTGTGATGCTGTCTACACTGTTTAGGGAGGTCGGCGTTCAGCCTAAAGCCACCTGGTTCTTGGCCGAAGGTTCTGATGCAGCGGTAATGACCCGCAGCATACCGGTTAAAAAGGGTTTTGAAGATGCCATGATCGTTTACGCGCAAAACGGCGAAGCCATACGCCCAGAGCAGGGTTATCCGGCTCGCTTGCTTTTGCCCGGCTGGGAGGGCAATACCTGTGTGAAATGGATCCGCAGGATCGAGCTATCCGATGAGCCGTTCATGACACGCGAAGAAACTTCTAAATATACCTACCCCGTAAAAGATAGAATAAGACAGTTCAGCTTTGAAATGGATGCAAGGTCGATTATTACTTATCCGGCCTATCCCAATAATTTAGAGCGCGGCTGGGTAGAGATACGTGGCATTGCCTGGTCGGGCAGAGGTAAAATAGTAAGGGTAGAGATAAGCACTGATGCCGGTAAAACGTGGAATACTGCCCGCCTTCAGGAGCCTGTGTTGGATAAAGCCCATACTTATTTTAGGCATCTGTGGCAATGGGATGGCGACGAAACTGAAATCATGAGCCGCGCTATTGACGAAACAAACTATACCCAGCCTACACTGGAACAACTGGTAGGTGCGCGTGGTGCCGCGATCAGCGGATATCATATGAACCCCATAACCGCCTGGCATATAAAGCGCGATGGCAAAGTTTTATTTAAGCCAGAAAGCTGGAAATAGATTAAGAGATATCAAGGTATTTTCATGTTGCAGGTTGGGTAAAGCTTTTATCATCAGCCGAAGGGCCATAAATAGAAGGTACAGCAATGTCGTTTAGTCGCATATAAACCGTCAGCTGGCCACGGTGGTGCACCATGTGGTTGATACTCAATTCAATCTGTTCTTTTTTTGTTGAGGTAAACAACGTTTGACCATTGGCTTTTAGCTGAAAGGATGCTGCGAGCGAACCCTCGGTGACGGATAACAATGCTTCTTTGGCATCGGCTACATTTTTTTTAAAATGGTCGACCATATCCTGTGTAGTTTGCGGCTTATAATGCTCGAATGTCGCAAAATCAATGTCACCCTTCTGAATCATATGGGCGATCCATAAAGGTATTTCTGATACCAGTGTTGCGAGATAGCCTAATTCCATAGACTTTTCATGCGGTTTCCAGCCAAATAGTTCCATTGGTATACGTTCCAGGCACTTGGTGGTAGCAGGTGCTTCAGCTTCGAGTTCCACGGCGAATTGCTGAGCTAATAGTAAATCGTTCATGATATATTCTTGATAATGTTATATACAATAAACCACTATGCCTGATTGTTGTTTAGAAAATCTGTCTGCAAAAATTATTTTGGGATAAAGCCTGGCCGGAGTGCCGGAATAATGAGTCGCATTTTTTGACGGTTTACGTAGTTTTACATACAGAAATCTTATCTTGTAGATAATTATACACCTACATGCTATTCTCCCGCAAACAATTTCTTCTTGCCACGCTCGGCATAAGCTTCTACCGTTTCAGGCGAAAACCCGGAACGATAATAACTGTGCTTGGAGAGATCCCGGCAGACGCATTAGGGAAGACACTGGTTCATGAGCATATGTTGGTAGATTTTATCGGTGCTGACAAAATTAGTTATGACCGTTGGAACCGGGATCAGGTGGAACATAAGGTACTGCCTTACCTGCTGGAAGCAAAGCAGGCAGGGGTAAAATCCATATTTGATTGTACACCAGCTTTCCTGGGCCGGGATGTTATATTGCTAAAGAGACTGTCGGAAAAGACCGGCTTGCACATGATCACCAATACCGGTTATTATGGAGCTGTGAATAATAAGTACCTACCGGTTTGGGTAAAGGAAGAAACGGATAAACAGTTAGCTTCCCGATGGATCAGGGAGTTCAAAGAAGGGATAGGAAATTCTGATGTGCGCCCCGGGTTTATTAAAATCAGCGTGGATGCAGGTAAATTGTCAGCGCTTCATCAGAAGCTTGTTGGGGCAGCAGCTTTAACACACCTGGAAACAGGTCTTACCATTTGTTCCCATACCGGTAAATCACCTGCCGCCTTTGAGCAACTCGACATCCTGAAGATAATGGGCGTGAAAGCCGATGCTTTTGTATGGGTACATGCGCAGGCAGAAACCAATAGGAACCTGCATATTAAAGCTGCCCGGCGTGGTGCCTGGATAAGTCTGGATGGCATCGGATGGGGCGATTTCGAGAACTATGCCGATTCCATAGCCAGCTTAAAGCAGGAGCATCTGTTGCACCGCGTGCTGATTTCGCACGATGCAGGATGGTACAAGCCCGGAGAACCCGACGGAGGGAAGTTCACGGGTTTTACCAATATTTTCACCCAGCTTATTCCTTTGTTGAATAAGCTGGGTTTTACGCAAGCCGACTATGAGCAACTGCTTATTAAAAATCCGGCTTCCGCGTTTGCATTGGGCGTAAAATCCGGTTGATTATTAAGCTTTCACAGTAGTTCTTTATTCGCTCCTTAAACTCTTGACCGGGTTTTCCAGTGCTGCCCTGATACTTTGATAACTTACCGTAAGTAAAGTAATTGCCATGRCACCAGCGCCTGTAACGGCGAATATCCACCAGGATATTTCAGACCGGTATTGGTAATGCTGCAGCCATTGGTGCATAAAATAATAAGCAATGGGGGAGGCGATCAGGAAAGCGATCATCACCAGCAGTACGAAATCCTTCGAAAGCAGGCTCCAGAGATTCAATACCGATGCGCCTAATACCTTGCGTACACCAATTTCCTTAACTCGTTGCTCGGCTATAAATGATGCCAGGCCAAAAAGGCCGAGGCAGGAAATTAAAATGGCGAGTGCGGCAAAAACAGTAGCCAGGCTACCAATGCGTTCTTCAGCAGCGAATTTGGCGGCGTACTCCTCATCAGCGAACTGATATTCAAATGGCACCGACGGAATGATCTTCTTGAAAACGGCTTCTATTTTTGGCAAGGCCTGGCTGGCGCTTGTTTTAGGGTTGATCTTGATATTGATCATGGAGGTAGGGACGTGGCCTTTGATCATAAATACAGTAGGGTACATCGGCTCATATGGCGATTCCATGATCATGTCTTTAACCACTCCCAAGATCTTATAATACTTTAGGGGCCGGTCCTGGAATTTCCAGGTCACGCTTTCGCCAACCGGGTTTTTCAATCCCATGTATTTGGCGGCAGACTCATTAATAACCATGCCCGATGAATCAGAGATAAAGGCCCTTGAAAAATCACGCCCCTTGACAAATTGCCATCCTACTGTTTTGCCAAACTCAAAAGACACTGGCAAGGTGCCAAACTGGTCAATCAGATTGGGATCTTTGCCTTTCCAGTTAAATCCCCCATTACCGGAGGCTATTTCCGTAACCCTGCCAAAGGATTCAGACATTTCGGCTACTGCACCGGTGTTTTTGAGCTCAGACCGTAATAAGTTGTATTTCCCGTCAAAATCGCTTGATTTTTTCTGAACCATGACCAAACCATCCCGGGTATAGCCCACAGGACGATTTTTGGCGATCTGGATTTGCCGGTAAATGATGATGGTACAAATGATCAAAGCCACCGACACCGTAAATTGTGTAACTACGAGTACCTTGCGTGGAATAGATGCAAAACGACCAACCCGGAAGGTTCCTTTCAATACTTTAACCGGGTTAAAAGAGGACAGGTAAAGCGCGGGGTAGCTTCCGGCGATAATACTGGTTACTAAAATAAAGACGCCGCCTGCCGCCCAGAAATAAGCGCTTTGCCAGGGTATCATCACCTCTTTGTGCGATAAGTCATTGAACCAGGGGAGCGACAAGCGAACCAAGATCAGCGAAACCAGGAAGGATAATACCACAACCAGAAAAGACTCACTGTAGAACTGGCCGATCAGTTGTTTACGCATGGAGCCGATGGCCTTCCTAACGCCGATCTCTTTGGCACGCTTTTCAGAACGCGCCGTACTTAAGTTCATAAAGTTGATACAAGCCAGCAGTAATACAAATGCACCAATGATGCCAATCAGCCACAATAACTGTAGTGGGCCCGTATCTGCAGCTCCGCGTTTGTAGCTATGTAAGTGCCAGTCGCGCATGGGGTGCAGGAAAACCTGTGGATTTTGTTTAGCCTGTTCTTTCAGATCAGTCAGGTTTTTTAACTCCGCATCTTTAATATTCCTGGAAACCTGTTCAAAATCAGTATTGGGATTAATCTCTACATAAATTTTCAGGAAATGGTTTTGCCAGTCGTTCATGGCCCGTTCCTTGATCCATGGGTTATCCGCGATCCACAGATCGGCAGGCGACAGGAATTTAAGGTCCTTAAACTGGGTATTCAGTGGCAGGTCTTCGTAAACACCGGTAACTTTGACATCCATTTTGTTATTGATCTTCATCACCCGGTTCACGGGATTTGTATCGCCAAAGAAAGCTTTGGAAGTTGATTCGGAAAGCATGATCGAGTGCAGATCTTTTAAACCTGTCCGGGAACCGTAGATCATCTTCAGGGTCAGCATGTTGGGCGCGTCAGGGTCCATGAACAGGCCTTTTCTTGACAATTTCTTATCACCTGCTGATAGAATATCGTCAACATCCCAGGAAGCCATGACAATGTATTTGAAATTAGCCGCATAGTTGGTCTTAAGTTCGGTGAGCATCGGGAACTGGAGTGAAGAGTTCATACCGGGATCCCCGGTATGTGTATCAGTCACTCGCGTTCTGACCTGGGCAATACGGTCATAGTGCTGGTGATAGGTGTTAAATGACAATTCATCCCACATCCATAAGCCAATCAGCATGGCCACCGCCATACCGACAGCCAATCCGCCAATATTGATCAGGGAAGAGACCCCGTTCCTGGTCAGGTTTCTCCAGGCTACTTTCAGATAGTTTTTTATCATGACGTTACGGTTTAAACAAAACTGAAAAGAAGATATTTAACCGTACTGTTTTAAATATAGTGCCAATGTTTTAATTTATTGATTGTTAGTGTTTTATGGCGAATTTTAGCCTTGATATGTATCAGAAACGAACATCTGGCGTTCGTTTTTATAACAGGTCATACTACATCATAAAATGTGCGGCTGACAAGCCTGCGCAGTGGGCGATTTTTATACAATTAGTGGCATCTCATCCAGGCAGCAAAATACAAGCCGTACATCCGCTAATTTTGACTCAAAGCAACCGTCCTAAGTAAGGTTGTAAATTACTCAAAATCAGTAGTCCCGGCCATTGTGTGCGGCCTGTTGGTTATTTTTTTAAATAGCGGTTTTTGATTGATTTCACGAAAATAAAGTCCATCTTTATATAGGTGTTTACCTTCCATATTAGGAACAATATTTCTAAATTTAATTGCTTATTTATAAAATTAAGTGTTATTTTAACAGTAATTATAAACAATGGTCTTTCGGCCTTTTGAGTTTTATTTAAAAGATTTGAAAGGCCGTAAGGTAATACAACCGGTTTAATTTTAGTAATAACACCTCCAGCTTAGCCAATGATGAGCTGTACTTGTTATTTATTTATATAATAAATCGCTGATTATAAATGTGATGAAGAGGTTTTGTTTGTTGGTATTGCTTCAGGTTTTTATTTCGATAACTTATGGACAGGCACCCATAAAGAATAAAGTTCTGAAGTATACACTAAAAGATGGTCTTTCTTTTGGTATCGTCAATAGTATTACCCAGGATGAAAAGGGTTTTATCTGGTTTGCTACAAATGACGGACTAAATCGGTTTGATGGCTCTACTTTTAAAGTATTCAAGGTAAAGCAAGGCGATTCTACTGCGCTGTCAAGTAACTATGTTCAGAAAATATTTTCAGATCACGCGGGTTATATCTGGGTATCATCAAGGGATGGCTTAAGTAAACTGGATACCAGGAACGAAAGATTTTATCATTACAGGTTTACATCAAACCACACGAAAAAAAACGATGTGAACGACATCATACAAAGCAAAAATGGTAATTTTTGGATTTCCACGTATGGTTTGGGTATTTCTTACTTTAAAACGAAATCTGGTGCTTTTATTAGCTATAACCGGGTAAAGCTGCCACAATTATCCAGTGACAGAATAGTTTCCATGCTGGAGGATTCGCAGGGACTGCTTTGGTTAGGAACCCAGGATGCCGGAATTGATGTATTTCATCAGAAAGATGGAATTGTCACTGATAAAATTAATACCTCTTCGCAGCTCAGCGATTTTCCCCCGGGAAGAATTAATGATATTTTTGAAGATCATCTTCACAATATTTGGATCGCAACCAGTAACGGGTTAATTCATTATAATAGGAGTTTAAATAAGTTCATACGATACCAAACCAGTCAAAAGAATATTAAAAGCAATAGGTATATCTCACTTATTGAAGACAAAGATAAAAACTTGCTTATTGGGCTTCAGGACGGTGGGCTCTATAAATTACCATTGCAATCCGTTACTGATTCCGATTTGAAAAACTTTTCACTTACACCTGTTACCGGTGATGATGGTTATAACATCACCCAAAGATCGGTACAAACCCTGTATGTTGACCGTGACCAGAATATTTGGGTTGGTACATATGGAGAGGGGATCTACATGATCAGCAGCATTAAGGAGAAATTTATGCGGATCCAAAACAACAGATCTGATGCTATTGGCAAAAGTCTGAACAGATTTTATGGGATGTGCCAGGATGAAAATGGCGCATTATGGTTTGGTACGGATGGGGATGGTATCTTTAAAGCTTTGCCGGATGGAAGTGTTATTAAACATTACTATGCTGACGGACGTCCGGGGAGCCTGACCGATAACGCTGTTTTGTCTGGTTATCTTGACCGTGAAAATAATTTATGGTTTGGCACGTATGCCAAAGGCCTCTTTCGCTACGACAGAAAAGCGGATTTATTTGTCAATTATAATCATAGCGCCAACGACATTAAAACTATCGGTGGGAACGATGTTCGGGTGATTTATCAAGACAGCCATAAGAATTTATGGKTTGGTACTAATGGGGGCGGGCTTAGCCTTTTCAATCCGGCTACAAAAACCTTTACAAATTATAATCCAGGAAATAGCGCTCTTAGCTCCTATGACGTAAGGGCAATAATTGAAGACACCAAAGGAAACTTATTTATAGGAACTTATGGTGGTGGGTTAGATTATTTGGAGGTTCAAAGTAAAAAGATCCGGCGATTTTTTAATTCCCGAGAAGAAAAGGCTTATATGCCAAGCGAGGTTATTTTTTCATTGTATCTGGATAATAAATATAGGCTTTGGATAGGTACGGAAGGGGATGGTCTTGTTATCTATAATTTTCACGATCATACATTTAAGCGGTATAATGAAAGGGACAAACTGGCCAATAATACAGTTTATGCCATTAAAAAGGCCAGCGATAATTCGATATGGTTAAGTACAAATAAAGGTTTATCCAATATTGAACCGATAACAAACAAAGTGTCGAATTTTGATCAATCAGATGGTTTACAGGCCGGACAGTTCAATGTGGGGTCTGTTATATACGATAGCCGGAGCAGACTGATGTATTTTGGAGGTACCGAAGGCCTTAATGTTTTTGAACCAGAAAAGGTAAGCAAAAGCAATTTTAAGCCTGAGGTTATTATAACAGGCCTACAGATTTTCGGAAAACCGGTAGAAGTTGGCGATCCGGGCAAAAATGGAACTGTATTGTCAAGAACGATTAATGAAACTAAACAGTTGATCTTGCAACCAGATCAATCGGTGTTCTCCATTCAATATACTTCATTGAACTACGCTTATCCGCAAAAAGGTGCTTTTGCCTATAAAATGGAAGGGCTGGATAAGTCCTGGAATTTTGTTGGTAACCAACGATCAGCAACATACAGGTACCTGGAACCGGGTGATTATACGTTCAGGGTCAAATGCTCCAATCAGGACGGTATTTGGTTTGATGATTTTGCAACATTGCAAGTTAAAATTTTGCCGCCCTGGTATAAAACATGGTGGGCATATCTATGCTATATTGCCGCAGGAGGCCTTATCTTCTACTATTACCTGCTTTACCGGGCCAACCAGGCCAGGTTAAAGTATGAAATAAAAATCACCCAATTATCCGCTGAAAAAGACAGGGAACTGAATGAGCGGAAATTATCTTTTTTTACTAATATTTCCCATGAATTCAGGACACCGCTGACGCTTATTATCAACCCGGTTAAGGAATTATTGTACCATGAAAACGAGATTGACACAAGTAACCTGAATATAGTTTACCGTAATGCTAAAAGATTGTTAAGCTTGGTTGATCAGCTGCTTTTATTTCGTAAGGCAGATTCGGAGGCCGGCGTATTAACTATTTTCCGGCTTAACATAGTTGAATTAAGTAAGGAAGTGTTTTTATGTTTTACCTATCAGGCGAAGGCTAAAAGTCTGCTTTTTGAATTCAACTGTGCAAATGAACATATTGAAATATTTGCTGACAGGGAAAAGATGGAAATAGTTCTTTTTAACTTGTTATCCAATGCCATAAAATTCACCCCGGTTGGTGGAAGTGTAAAAATGGTGATCACTGAACAGGAATCTAATGTCAGTATCGAAATTATTGACACCGGGCATGGTATTAAAGAGGGAATAGGTGACAAATTATATTCCCGGTTTTATCAGGAGGAACATATCAAAAATCCATCGACCGGTGGTTTTGGTATCGGTTTGTTCCTTGTTAAAAAATTTGTTGAAGATCATTCCGGAAATATAAATTATGAAAGTGCGGTTGGCGGGGGAACACGATTTACGGTTACCTTATTAAAAGGAAAAAAACATTTAAAGAGTGATATCATTTTCGAGGATGATGAAACCAGTTCGGTTATTTTGCAGGAACTCGTTGAAAACGAAATCATAGTCGATGCTGAGCCAGAAGATGTCAATTTACTTTTTGAAGATGCTGACCTTAGTGGCGATTTAAAGTCAATATTAATTATAGACGATAATAAAGATTTAAGAGAATATCTTAAAATGCTTTTCAAGCATGATTACAAAGTTTATTCGGCTGATGATGGTAAAGAAGGGCTATTAATCATCAGGGAGCATTTGCCCGACATCGTAATTAGCGATGTGATGATGGAAGGTATGAGTGGCATAGAACTGTGCGCTGCAATAAGAGAGGATATAAACATCAGCCATATTCCGGTTATACTCCTTACTTCAAGCACATCTCCTGATATAAAACTGAAGGGTATTGAAGGCGGTGCAGATGATTATATCAGTAAACCTTTTGATAAAGAAATTCTTAAAGCCCGTGTAGCAGGTATTTTAAAAAATAAGAATACGTTGCAAAAGTATTTTTATAATGAGATCACGCTTAACTCAAGTAACCAGAAAATACCCGCTGAGTATAAAGCCTTTTTAGAAAATTGCATAAAGATCGTCGAAAAACATATCCAAAACCCTGACTTTGGTATTCAGATCCTGGCCAGGGAATTGGGTATATCGCATTCCACATTGTATAAAAAGGTCAAGTTTATTTCAGGCCAGTCTGCCAATGGATTTATAAGATTTATCAGGCTGCGAAAAGCTGCGGAGATATTGATCAATACCAGGCATAATATTTTTGAAACAACTTATCTCGTTGGAATCAACGACATCAAATATTTCAGGGAACAGTTTAAAAAGTTATTCGGCATAAATCCATCTCAATATATTAAAAAGTACCGCAAAAATTTTTCTGAAGATCTGGTACATAATGAATTCAATAATACGGCTAAAAGTTTCGGGGAATATTAAGACTTCGGTTACTAATTTATGCTGCATCTCATTCCTATCTGTGCGTGCTGTAGAGAAGATCGTCATTGGTAATTAACGAATATTTTTAAATAATTATGCCGATCCTGTCAGTATGTTCCAGCAGGTGATCTATTCTTTTCCAAACTCATCAGGGATTTATTTAAAATATTCATCATCGTAGATAGCGAAGAGGAGCGAAGCTGTTTTTTTTAGTTTTTATAGTTAAAATACCTTTTTACCCCTTTTTTTTTGACGATTAACCACCCGTCGGTTATATAGATTTCATCGACCTTAGCTGCCATAAACCAAATTTCGCGTGCTTTATTTTATTATTTGATATAGCCAGTCCAGTGATAAAACGTGGACAGCTGAACAAGTTGCACGTGTTTTTTTAAATAATTATTAACCCCTAAAATTTAAAAACATGAGAAGAAATTTACTGAAAGAATTTTCACCGCATGGAAACGCAAGAAGAACTTTAAGCATGCTCCTTGTTGCTGCCGTTGCGTTTTTATCACCACTGCGCGGCCTCGCAAAAAGCTTGGAGTATGGGATAACAACTGAAAGATTGAAAAGCGCGGACCTGACCGTTACGGGTGTGGTAACAGATGAAAAAGGAGCACCACTTCCCGGAGTTACTATTGTTGTTAAGGGAACTACACAAGGTACAGTGTCGGACATTAACGGTAAATATTCCATAACGGTAAAGGATGAGAATGCATATCTCGTATTCAGATCCATCGGTTATACTACACAGGAAATCGCGATAAATGGAAAATCAGGTATCAATGTGCAGCTGGTTGGGGATCCCAAATCTCTGAACGAAATTGTAGTTGTAGGTTACGGCTCACAGAAAAAAGCTACCCTTACCGGATCAATATCGCAGGTTAAAGGTGCCGAACTGGTTAAAAGCCCACAACCCAACCTTTCAAATTCGCTTGCAGGGCGTTTCTCGGGTGTTATTGTAAACAACCGCAGCGGTGAGCCTGGTTATGATGGCTCAAACATAACCGTTCGTGGTTTGGCTACCACAGGTAATAACAACGTACTTATCGTAGTTGACGGAGTTCCAGGACAAATTGGCGGTTTAGAAAGGCTTGACCCTAATGATATCGAAAGTATGTCGGTATTAAAAGATGCCTCGGCAGCTATATATGGTAACAGGGCAGCCAATGGTGTTATTTTGGTTACTACCAAAAGAGGTAAAACCGGTAAACCTACAATAAACTACAGCTTTAACCAGGGCTTCAGTTCGCCAACACGTTTGCCTAAAATGGCCGATGCGGCAACTTACGCACAGATCATGAACGAGATCAATTACTATACAAGTCCGACCCTGGGTTTAAACCAGTCATACTCTGCCGAACAGATCCAGAAGTTTAAAGATGGGTCTGATCCGCTTAATTATCCAAATACCGATTGGGAAAAGCAAACCCTTAAAAGCACCGCATTACAAAATCAGCATAGCCTTTCTATCGGCGGTGGTAGTGAAGATGTAAAATATTTTGTGTCGCTGGGTACCATTTATCAGGATGGTATATACAAAAACGGCGCTACCAAGTATCACCAGTACAATTTTCGTTCAAATATTGATGCTAATGTTACCAAACGTTTAAAAGTAGGATTATCCCTTTCGGGCCGTGAAGAAGACAGGGTGTTCCCGGGGACTGGCGCGGGCGATGTCTTCCGTTCTGTATACAGGGGAAACCCTACTATTGGAGCCTATTTCCCTAATGGCTTACCAACAACCGGTGTTGAAAATAACAACCCTGCAGTACAGGTAACCGACATTGGTGGTATAAACAAAAACCCAACGCAGGTTTTCAACGGCATTTTAAGGGGCAGTTACGCTATACCAGGTATTGAAGGATTATCACTTGATGGTTTTTTCTCTGTAGATAGATCGGATGCTTTTGATAAAAACTTTAGCACCCCTTACATTTTATACAAATATGATGCAGCCACTAATACATACCCCAAAGTTGTGGTTGGCGGTAATAACAACAAAGCAACACTGTTTGAATCGCAGGACAATCAATCGCTAATTACCTCAAACATTAAGCTGAACTTTGTTAGGAAATATGGCTTGCATGACATCAACGCTTTTGTGGGTTACGAACAAAGTAAAACTCATCGTGAATATTTTGATGCAAGGCGTTACAACTATCTATCATCACAACTGCCCGAATTATCACAGGGCGGAAGTGCTGCTACTGACTACCTGAATTCTGGTTACAGTTCAAACTATAACCGCCGAAGCGTGATCAGCCGTTTGGCTTATGCCTATGACGAAAAATATTTGTTTGAAGGCCAGTTACGTGCTGATGGCAGTTCCATATTCCCTTCAGGAAAACAATGGGGTTACTTTCCTTCAGC
>NZ_JBFUJG010000055.1:0-34734 GCF_056401495.1 Mucilaginibacter sp. P4_E8 | reverse complement strand
GTACGGATCACTGCATACGATGCATGAGCCAAACCTTTATCATAGAACTGCTGGATAATCATAATGTAGCTGCAAAGATAAGGGTTTGGATGGAATTGATGAGCTGGTTATGGTTGTGCGAAAGTAAAATAAATGGCAAGGTGGCAGGCGTAGTACGCTTTGGGATAATGTTATTACCCTTTTAATTCTTAAAAATGAAAAACAGATCATTACCGGCGATAAACAATAACGTGGCGTTATTAAAAAAGCCCGGCTTTTGCCAAGCTTTTACTAAAAACTTATTACTCAACATTCACAACTCCAATATCTGTCTCACGCTGATGCTGTCTTTCGTTTTTTATAGATTTTATAGCCGGGTTTATGAAGGTAATTCTGTATCTGTCATCCCCCATTACAAACCGGTAAGATGAACCGTTTAGCGGTTAAACCAGTTTATAAAAAACTCAAGTTTTGATCTTTTTAAAATGTCAAGCCAAAAGCGGTGTAAATGCATTGATTTCATGGCCTTTATAATTGGTTCTTATAAAAACGCCCTGATTGTAAAAATATTGTGGGAAATTGGTTGTCTGGAGCGGGTTGGGTGTGACCGGGCTGTAATGCTGAGTGATATTATTTAGTTTAAATCGGTGCAATCATACTAACCATTTCATTCAAATCAGGGATTTAAAATCATGGTAATCCTTTAATCCTAAAAATCAAGGTTCAGATAAAAAATCAGCGCAATCAAAAAAATCACCTAAATCAACGGTCTAAACTTAAAATCCTTATTTTTGCGCGTTATGAGTATTTCTAAAACATACCTGCCTAAAGAAACCGAAGAGAAGTGGTACAGCTACTGGTTAAAGCACGATTTTTTTAAATCGGTGCCTGATGAGCGTGAACCTTATACCATAGTTATTCCGCCGCCAAATGTTACCGGGGTTTTGCATATGGGGCACATGTTAAACAATACCATACAGGATGTACTGGTGCGCCGCGCCCGCATGAAGGGTAAAAATGCCTGCTGGGTTCCCGGAACCGACCATGCCAGTATTGCTACCGAAGCAAAGGTAGTTGCCATGCTTAAAGAGCGCGGTATCAGCAAAAAAGATCTTACCCGGCCCGAGTTTTTGGCTTATGCCTGGGAGTGGAAAGAGAAATACGGGGGCATTATCCTGGAGCAGCTTAAAAAGTTAGGCGCTTCGTGCGATTGGGACCGCACCCGTTTTACCATGGATGAGGAACTATCCGAAGCCGTGATCGATACTTTTATACACCTGTATAAAAAAGGCTGGATCTATCGTGGCGTACGCATGGTGAACTGGGATCCGCAGGGAAAAACTGCGGTAAGCGATGAAGAAGTTATCCGCAAAGAAGTTAATCAAAAGCTTTACTATATTAAATATGAGGTTGCCGGTGACGGGTTGCCAGTTGCGAGTGAAGATACCGGCAACACGCAACACGCAACGCGCAACTACTTAACAATAGCCACCACCCGTCCTGAAACCATTATGGCTGATGCAGCTATCTGTATCAACCCTAATGATGAGCGTTACCTGCACCTGCATGGTAAAAAGGTGTTTATTCCGCTTATTAACCGCGAGATACCGGTTATTTTGGATGAATACGTGACCATGGATTTTGGTACAGGCTGTTTGAAAGTTACCCCTGCCCATGACCTGAACGATTATGAACTGGGCCAGAGACACAACCTGCCCGTTATTGATATTTTAAATGACGATGGCACGCTGAACGAAAAGGCGCAGATATTAGTAGGCATTGACCGTTTTGCCGCGCGTAAAAAAATTGCCGTGTTGTTAGAAGAAGCCGGCGCTTTAGAAAAGGTGGAGGATTATAAATCGCAGATCGGTTTTTCGGAACGTACAGATGCGGTTATTGAGCCTAAACTATCTATGCAGTGGTTTTGCAAAATGAGCGAAATGGCTAAACCAGCCCTTGATTATGTATTGAATGGCGAGGTGAAGCTGATCCCCGAAAAATTTGTAAATACTTACCGTCACTGGATGGAAAATGTGAGGGACTGGAACATTAGTCGCCAATTATGGTGGGGACAGCAGATCCCGGCCTGGTATTTACCAAACGGCGAATTTGTTATCGCCAAAAATATTGACGAGGCCCTGGTTGAGGCGAAACTCAAAACTCAAAACTCGGCACTTATAGCGGCAAATTTAACACAAGACCCTGATGTAGTTGATACCTGGTTCTCCTCATGGTTATGGCCTATATCCGTATTTGGCGGGTTTAAAGATCCTGATAATGCTGATATTAATTACTACTATCCAACTAACGACCTGGTAACCGCTCCCGAGATCCTGTTTTTCTGGGTGGCCAGGATGATCATGGCCGGGCACGAGTTTAGGGGACAGGCGCCCTTTAAAAACGTATACCTGACTGGCATTGTAAGGGATAAGCTGGGTCGCAAAATGTCAAAATCATTGGGTAACTCACCTGATCCATTAGATTTGATAGAAAAGTATGGTGCCGATGGCGTTAGGGTAGGGATGTTGCTGTGCTCACCTGCCGGTAACGACCTGATGTTTGATGAAAGTTATTGTAAACAAGGTAGCGCTTTTGCCAATAAAATATGGAACGCTTTTAAATTGATCAAAGGCTGGGAGGTTGACGAAAAACTTGAAAACCCGAATGCCATAGCTATAGAATGGTTTGGCAGCCGCTTTAACCAGGCCCTTGGTGAAATTGAAGAAGATTTTAAGCAATATCGCTTATCAGAAGCTTTAATGGCCACCTACAAATTGGTATGGGATGATTTCTGCGCCTGGTACCTGGAAATGATTAAGCCAGCTTATCAGCATCCTGTTGATAAGGCTACATACACTGCTACCATCCGGTTTTTTGAAAATATTTTAAAGGTTCTACATCCTTTTATGCCTTTCCTTACCGAAGAGCTATGGCATGATGAATTGTTTGGTGAACGCACTGAAAAGGACTGCTGTATTGTAGCGCAATTGCCAAATATTGGGGAAATTAATGCACGGCTACTAAACGATATAGAGATTGTTAAAGACGTTATATCATCAATACGAAAAACCCGTATAGCAAAACAGATTGCTGATAAGGAACCGCTTGAACTTTTTGTTAAAACAAATACAGATATAAATTATCAGCAATATCAAGCCATTATAAGCAGGCTTGGTAATATAAGCCAATTTTCAACGGTTACGGATAAAGTAGCCGGAGCCATTAACTTTTTGGCTTCAACTGATGAATTTTATATTCCTTTTAGCGAAGATATTGATCCTGTGGCTGAACGCGCAAAGCTTGAAAAAGAGAAGGAGTACCTTTTAGGGTTTCTTAAATCAGTAAACGCCAAGTTGTTAAATGAGCGTTTTATGAGCAATGCCAAACCCGAAATTATTGACATTGAACAGAAAAAGAAGGCCGATGCTGAGGCCAAATTAGCCATACTTGAAGAAAACCTGGCCGCTTTGGCTGGTTAATTGTATAACATATTCGTTACAAACAGCAGTATCCATAACCTATAGGCGTAATTTTATGCCTGCAGGTTATGATGATTGCGTAAATTAAATGTTTGTTGTTTGAATATGCGCGAAGAAGTAGGTTTTTTTAACTTTTCCATCTATAAAATAATTTCAAAGGAGCAATCCTATCTTGACCAGGCACGAATACGTTTATTATACTATGGATTTTTCCTGATATTTGTAGCATCAGGTACTTTATTTGTAAGTGTTTATTTTCAGGGGCAGCAGTTACTGGCTTGCACCGCCGGCCTTTTAATGTTTGCCGTTGCCGTATTATTTAAAGCATTAACCTACAGGCCCAAATGGCGGGCCATATCACATGCACTGCTTGTAATAGGTACTTTAATTAATATTGGCATTGTTTATGTGTCGTTGCAAAGTATAAATGTTGTAACGCTGCAGGTTGTTATAGTAGTTATTGTGTTTAGCTATTATATGCTTGGACAAACCTGGGGATTGGTTTATTCTTCATTAAATACAGTACCCATACTGATCTTTCTGCTTATTGAATACCAGGGCAGTTATGTAATAGGCATCAAGCCCGATAAGATTGACCAGGCTACTATTATCATCAGCCTGTTTGCCAGCTTTATATTGCTCATATTTATTCACAGCCACTTTTATACCTCCTTTTTAAAAAATATAAAACAGCTTAAAGAAAGTGGTGAGGAGCAGGCTGTGCTTAATCTGAAACTTGAAAAAGCAATTGAAAAGGCCGAAAAATCTACCCGTGCCAAATCAGATTTCCTTTCAACCATGTCGCACGAGATCCGTACACCCCTTAACGCGGTGATAGGTATGAGTAATTTACTGATGATGGACAGTCCGAGACCCGAACAAAAAGAGAATCTGGAGATCTTGAGATTTTCAGCAAATAACCTGCTGGCTATTGTAAATGATGTGCTTGATTTTAACAAAATTGAATCGGGCAAACTGGTGTTCGAGAATATCCGCTTTAACCTGGTTGAGTTGATGGACAATGTTTGTGGCGGGCAAATGTTAAATGCCGAAGAAAAAGGGCTGGAGTTTAAACTGGCTATTGACGATAGGCTAAAGAACAAAGTGTTTTTTGGTGACCCAACCCGTATAACCCAGATTATTTTTAACCTGGTAAGCAATGCTATAAAATTTACCCACAAAGGAAGTGTATGGGTTAAGGTAACCTGCCTGGAAGACCGGCATAATTGGGTTACCGTTAAGTTCTCTGTAATGGATACAGGTATAGGTATTAAAGAAACAAACTTGCGCAGCATACTTGAGCCCTTTACCCAGGGATCATTGGCTGCTACACGTGAATATGGTGGAACCGGCCTGGGTCTGGCAATTGTAAAACGTTTGCTTGATTTGCAGGGCCGGGAAATCCAGATATTCAGTAAAATAGGCGAGGGATCGGAGTTTTTATTTAATATGGAGTTTCCGGTATCAACCGAGAGGCCTGCCAAAAAGGTTGACGAACCAACCGAAAAAACACCAGAAAATTTCTTAGCAAGTTTAAAGGTACTTATTGCCGAGGATAATGTGGTTAATGTGATGCTGATGAAGAAGTTGTTATCAAAATGGGGCATAATACCCACCATTGCCGAAAACGGCGAGCGCGCAGTTGAGTTTATGCAATATGGTAATTTTGATATTATACTGATGGATTTGCAAATGCCTGTAATGAATGGTTTTGACGCTACTAATGAGATCAGGAAAATGGCCGACCCCAAAAAGGCAAATGTGCCTATCATCGCACTCACGGCTTCGGCAATGGCCGAAATTAAGGATAAGGTATATGAGGCCGGGATGAACGGTTATGTATCAAAACCATTTAAGCCTGATGATTTGATTGAAAAGATCCAAAGCCTTACAATTTTAAATTAAACCTCCTTTGTATAAGCAGGTAGCTCTGCTATAAACTGGTACTGCCGCTTATCAATATCAATACTGCAATAATAATGTTGCAGGCCATTACTTACAGCCAGTAACGATACTTGGTGCACCATGTTATAGCGGGCTATCTGGTCAAATGTTTTTTGATCAATAGTTACTGACGGGGCTTTGCACTCTACTATTAATATCCTTTTTCCCTGGGTGTTAAATACAACAATATCCGTACGTTTTTGCAAGCCGTTAAGTTTCATGCCCCCTTCAAGTTTAATGAGCGAGCGGGGATAGTTTTTATGTTTAATAAGATATTGTACAAAATGCTGCCGTACCCACTCTTCGGGTGTAATAATTATATTTTTTTTCCTGATCTCGTCAAACAAAGTTAACTGCCCGTTTTGATCACTTATTTTAAAAGGGTAAGGAGGCAGGTTAAGCGGAGTTAGCATTTGTTAAAAGTCAAAAATCTAAAGTACAAAGTCAAAAGTAAAACATATGCGGAGTTAAATCAGCTAAAAAATCAAAATAGTGGTGACTTTTGACCTTAGACTTCATACTTTTGACTTCATATGACCGCAGCAGATATATTAAAAGATATTAAGAACCGTAAATATAAACCCCTGTATCTGCTGCATGGCGAAGAACCTTATTTTATTGACGTGGTAAGCAATTATATTGAACATAGCCTGCTGCCCGAAGCCGAGAAGGGTTTTAACCAAACGGTGGTGTATGGTAAGGATACCGAGATCATGGCAGTGCTTAACGCCGCTAAACGTTACCCCATGATGGCCGATTACCAGGTGGTACTGGTAAAAGAAGCCCAGGATATGAAATGGGGTAAGGATGATGATGGTAAAAAGAGCATAGACCCACTATTGAGTTACCTGGAAAACCCGTTGCCCAGTACCATAT
The DNA here is from genome assembly GCF_056401495.1 of Mucilaginibacter sp. P4_E8. Taxonomy (NCBI): domain Bacteria; kingdom Pseudomonadati; phylum Bacteroidota; class Sphingobacteriia; order Sphingobacteriales; family Sphingobacteriaceae; genus Mucilaginibacter; species Mucilaginibacter sp. P4_E8. Next base: position 28,456 of record NZ_JBFUJG010000055.1, on the reverse strand, counting down.
TGGTTTTTTGCTATAAGTATGGCAAGTTTGATAAACGTAAAAAAACTTATAAGGCCATTGAAAAAAACGGGCTCGTTTTTGAGTCGGCCCCTTTATATGATAGTAAAATACCTGCCTGGATAGAAGGTTATATAAGCGATAAGGGATATAAAATTAACCAGCAGGCATCGGCCATGCTTTCGGAGTATTTAGGTAACGACCTTTCAAAAATTGCAAACGAGCTCGAGAAACTGATGCTAAATGTAACCGCCGGTCAGGAAATTACATTGAAGCATATTCATGATAATATTGGCATCAGTAAAGAGTACAATGTATTTGAACTGCAAACTGCACTCAGTAAAAAAGATGCTTTTAAAGTTAACCAGATCATTAATTATTTTGAAGCCAACCCTAAAGCTAATCCTATTGTGCTTGTGCTGGGTAATTTGAATAATTACTTTAGTAAGGTGCTGGCCTATCATTATGTAAAGGATAAATCACAGCAAAACCTGGCGCGCGAGTTAGGTGTAAATCCTTATTTTGTGAAAGACTATGAACAGGCGGGCCGCAGTTATAGTTATCAAAAAACCATGCAGATCATCAGCTACCTGCGCGAGTATGATCTGAAAAGCAAAGGTGTCGAATCAAACGCGCCGCATGGCGAACTGATGAAAGAGTTGATGTTTAAAATACTCCACTAAAGCCTTTATCATCGGGTTGCCGGAGGTTGATGGTATCACTCAAATACGTAACATTTTTGTTAGGTGTATCAAAATGAATCTCTTAACCGTAATAAACTCAATTTGAATAAAACCACACTCACATCGTTATTTAGACGATTTATGCTATCGTAATTTTCTTTAACGAAAGTATTGTGATTCATTGTAAAAGATTATTTACAATTGATCACAGAATAACCAATAAGTAATTCTATAAGTTCACGTTATGAAAGTGTCCTGCAAGACTTTCGCAAGATGATATTTATAAACATAATTATTAGTTATGATACTTTTATTTTGCGGCTTATCAGGAGCAGGTAAAACAACACTGGCAGGGAAGGTTGCTACTGAGCTAACCGAACTTGGAATAAAGATCGAAATAATTGATGGCGATGAATATCGCAAAGAAATTTGCAAAGACCTCGGCTTTTCAAAACATGATAGGTGCGAGAACATTAGGCGGCTTGGTTTTATTGCCAGCCGGTTTTCGGCCCATGGCATAGTTACCATTGTTAGCGCCATAAATCCTTACGATGATGTAAGGCGTGAATTATCAGAAAAATATGAACATGTAAATATTGTGCATGTTGACTGTCCCGTTAACAAGCTGATTTCGCGTGATACCAAAGGGCTCTATAAAAGGGCGCTTTTACCAGAAGGCCATCCTGATAAACTATCAAATTTAACAGGTATCAATGATCAGTTTGATGTACCGTATGATGCTGATCTTTATATAAATACCAACGAAAATACCATACAGCAAAGCACATCGTTATTACTTTATTATATACTTAATAATCTTCATCCTACCGAAAATGCTTCAAATAAAATGACTAATAATTTTTAAGCCGCTGCTGCGTATTTTAAACCATTCGTCTTTTTATAATTATGCAAAAAAGAACCCTAATCATTGCCGGAATGCACCGTTCAGGCACATCTCTTATTTCGCATTGGCTTGCAAAGTGCGGTTTACAGTTAGGTGAAAAACTGGTTGGCCCGGGTCGTGGGAACGCTGAAGGGCACTTTGAGGACGTAGAGTTTTTAAAGATGCACGAAGAGGTATTGGCTAATAATAACCTGCCGCTCTCTGGCTTAACCGATGTGCAGGTTGAAAATTTTTCTATCTATGAGAAAGAGAAATTAAGAAGCATCATTAAAATAAAACAGAAGCTATATGATCAGTGGGGATGGAAAGACCCACGCACCTGCTTGTTTTTAGATGTTTATCAGGAATTATTACCCGATGCCTGCTACCTCATCATCCTGCGCGATTATCAATCTGTAGTAAGTTCGTTGCTCAGGCGCGATTTTAAACAGATTGATGAGCAGTTTATGACCCGCAAATATTTGCCCAGATTGGTGTGGCAAAAATTTAAGAGAACCCGCCAGCTGAACGAATATTATAACGCACACGCTACAGAATTTTTAAAAATATGGATAGCCTATAATCAGGATATTTTAAAATGCATTAAAAAGCTAAACAGCGGTTCATTTGTGGTAATTAATTATTCCATGTTGAATAATGCAGATACCCTGCTTTTCTCGCACCTAAAAAACAGCTGGAATTTTTCGCTGAAATATTTCAGGTTTAAGGATGTATTTAAAGAGAGCCAGATTGGGGAGGATATCAATATTGATCTCTATATAGCTGATAAAACACTTATTGAAAATGCAAAACAACTACAGGATGAACTTATGGGGTACATGCTTGGAGATTAAGAGGTAATTTTGAATGTGTTTAATTTTAAAACAAACAAAAAGGCCGCACATGTGCGGCCTTTTTGTTTGTTAAAGGTGTTGTATATTATTAAAGACCGGTTTTTATTGTATCGGTGTCAAAACTACCATTGATACTGATATCGAAGCCGGAAGTAGGTGCGGTAAACAACTTACCTGTTAGCGTAGTTTTGGTATTGCGGTCGCAGGTTACATTATCTACTTTTTTAGGCAAGTAGCTGGTACCGGTGCCCGTAGCTTTTATTGTTACCGAAAAAGGAGCAGTTACGTTAAATACTGGCCCGGATATTTTGACATTTGTTTTTCCGATATCTGCCGGAGTTATTGTTTTTGTATATACGCGGATAACTGGTGATTGAGGTTTAGCGCCGGCTGAAATAAGAAAATTGTTAGCATCACTTGTAATGGTAACTGATATTGACGAAATAGTTGCAGGTATAGCGTCTTCAATATTTACCTCAAGTTTCCCGTTTATTCTGTCTAAAGTTACATTTGAATTGATAGGGCCGTTGGATACAGTTATGGGCAATAGCTTAAAATAAGTATCACTATCAGTTGTAAAGGCCGAATTGGTAGATTGAAGGTTACCACGGGCTTGTATCAAGCCTACTGTATAATTTCCGGCAGGTAGCGAGTCTTTAATAATACCAAAACCGGGTACGGCACTGGTTTGAAATAATAATTTAGTTTGAGCACCAGAAAGCACATAGTATAACTTTTGTGTTGAGTCAGGCAGGGCATTTATGGTTAGCTTACCTGTTATACCGCTGGTTTTTAAGGTTTGTTTTAAACCCGATATGTTAAAAGTTATAGGATAAAGTTTTTTAGCATCGGGGTTATTTTTCTTGTCTTTTTTACAGCTTGTTATCAATGCGGCAATAACCAGGCAATAAGTTATATATCTTTTCATGAGAGGTCTCAATTTGAGTTAAAAGTGAATAGGTGTTTTGTCAGGATTCCAGGTAGTATTGGTGGTTACCTTAATGCTGTTGGTGCCCGATGTACTAAAAAGCTTGCCCGATACCAGGGTTACCTTATTTGGCTCACAACTAATATTTATTTTTTTCTGCAAAACGATGTTGGCAGCAGCATCGTAGCACGTAATGGTTATGGCAAAAGGCGTTCCTATATTAGCCGTTAAGGCCGATATCTTGTTATTGATACTACCGGTAACTAAATTCTTTAAAGAATGGTTATTAGGTAAGGTTACATCGAAGCCAATATGCTGGCCTTCAACTATTATAAATTTATCCTGTGCAATACTGTAGCGCAGGTTTGTTTCGGTAAAGTTTAACCGGAGTGTTTTAACATTGGCAGGTATAGCATCTTCCACATTCAGCACTACCTGGGCAAGCGGTCTTTGCAATTCTACATTTTGTGTGATATCCTGGGTGCCTACGGTTAGGGTTAGTTTTTTATAAAAAACATCACTCCATAGTTGTGCCCCCTGGTTAGAAATATAATCAGGATCATTATGATCATAATACCAAAAGTAATCAAGACTAAGCTTATTGCCCGCGAGCTGAAATTTATCATATCCTGCGGCAAAAACAACGGTATAGGTTCCGGCTGGTACACTGTCGGTAAAATGGCTGTAATTAGGATCGTCAGATAAATGGATCACTGTTTTCAGTACCGTGCCATTGCTGTCATATATCCGGTAAACAAGCTGTGGTACACTATCAGGGGGAGTAACGGCATTGGTTTTTAAACCGCTGTTAGCCGCATCAATAGGGCCTTTTGACTGACTAAAGCCAGGTAATGTAAAACTCAGTGCCCGCAGTTTGCCTCCGGTTGGGATTGGTTCTTTTTTGTCTTTTTTACATGAAAAAATAACAACAGAACAAAGTACGATAAAGATTAGGTTAATTTTTTTCATAGATAATTATTATTAATCAACTGATACAAATCTAATTAGTTTGCAGCTAATTAAATAAGTTTAATTTAGAAAATATCTGTAATAAGTATATAAAATAATATTAAAGATCAAAAGTTCGTATTTATTAATTAAGCGGGAGCCTGAAAAAGAAGGTGGAACCCGCACCGGGTTTACTCTCTATCCAAAAATTGCCATTGTGTCTTTTTAAAATTTCTGCAGATATAAAAAGCCCAAGGCCCAGTCCGTCAAAACGCATAGCCGTATTATCAACGCGGTAATAACGTTCAAACAGCCGGGTATGGTTCTTTTCTTCAATGCCGATACCAAAATCCTGAACAGATAAGATCAGGCTGTTATCTTCATGCTTCCACACACAATTAACAATCACTTTATCTGCCCGGGGCGAGTATTTAATAGCATTGGCCAATAAGTTATTCAACACTTGTTCCAGCCTGAAGCGGTCGCCGGTGTAGGATACGTCTTCAGCATTTTCCAGGACGATCTGGTGCGATGGTGTGGTGTGCTGCACACCATCAATGCTATCAATCAGCATTTCTCTGAAATTAAAGGTTTCCATGTTATATTCCATCTTGCCTGCATTAATGCGGCTTACATCCAACAGGTCGCTGATCAATTTTTCGAGCCGTTGTACATGAGCTGCAGATTTTTGAATAAGGCCGGCAAGTTTTTCAGGATCGCTAATGCGCAGCATCAGCTGGTTAAATGCTTTAATACTGGTAAGCGGGGTTTTAAGTTCATGACTGGCTATTGACAGGAACTCATCCTTTTTTTGCTCATTGGTTTTTTGGATATCGATATTAGTGTTGGTACCTAACCATAATTTGATCTGGTCGTTTTCAATCAGTGGTACGGCCCTGGCCAAATGCCAGTGATACTGCCCGTCATGAAACTTTAAGCGGAACTCTATGACGTATTCCTTGCCGGTTTTTAGCGCAATAAACCATTTTTTTAAACAGTTATTCCGATCATCAGGATGAATAAAGGCCTGCCAGCCATGTTTTAAAATTTCTTCGGCATTTTGTCCAAAATCATCACAAATCACCTCGTTTACATAATCGAGCGAACCATCAGGCCGGGCTGTCCATACCTGCTGGGGTATGGCATTCAATAAAAAACGAAAACGTTCTTCATTTTCCTTTTCTTTTTGCCTTATAAGTATCGTTTCGGTAACTTCAAAAACAAAAACCAATATACCATCTACGCTATTATCCGCATCATACCTTGCCTGGTAAATAAAATTAAAATAACGGTCAACAACGGGTCCGTTTACTGTTTGTGCCAGGGGTACCAGCAATTCCTTGCCCTCAAAGGTGTTACCTGTTTCATATACATTTTTTAAAATATCACCTATCAATTGACCCTTCAGTTCGGGCAGGGCCTCCATGAGTGGTTTACCCGTAAGCTCACGCCCCGGAAAAAGTTGCTGATATGGCGGATTAACCAGTTCAAATACAAAGTTAGGGCCATCAAGCACACAAACGCCCGCCGGTGCCTGCATAAAAAATCTTCGCAACCTTTCGGCCTGGCCAGTAGCCTCAGCCTGGGCTATTAACAGTTCGTGGGTGCGTAATTCAACCCTTTCTTCCAGTTCATCATTTAACTTTAGCAGGTTTTGCTGTGCCTGGAACAATTCTTCATTGGTTGCACTTAACTCTTCATTTGCCGACTGAATTTCTTCGCTCGTGGCTTGTATCTCTTCGTTGGCGTAGGCCAGCCCTTCATTTAAGGCCAGCAATTTCTTTTCGCTATGTTCCAGGTGCTTCCTGGCCATAACCAATTCGGTTATCTCATACTTAAAACTTAAAACACCTGTTATTGTATCTTTTTCGTCTCTGATGGCCTGGTACACAAAGTTAAAGTAACGATCCTCCAGCTTACCGCCAATTTCCCTGGCCAGTGGGATGCATATTTCATTGCCGGCAAAGGTCTCGCCGGTTTTATAAACGTGCTGCAAGGCTTTCCATATAGGCTCATCCGCCACTTCGGGCAGTGCCAGCAGAAGCGGTTTTCCAAGTACTTCGCGGTTAGGGAAAAGTTGTTTCTTATATTGGGGGTTAATAAATTCATAAACCAGGTCAGGGCCCATTACAATAGCAATTTGTGCAGGCATCTCGTTAAAAAGCTTTTCCATCTGCTTGCTAAGCTGTTCAGCCTTTTCTACAGCTTTTGTTTCCTTTTCCAAACTTGCTTTTAAATTCCTTTCGGCAAGCACCTGTTCGGTTACGTCCTGCGTATGATGAATAATGTAACTGATATCGCCCTCGTGATCTATAATTGGAGTATGAGCAGTATTCCAGTAACGCTCCAGCATGTTGGCTTCCTCATTTTTGTCAGGAATATCAAAGCGGGTTACAGGCAACTGATGAGGTTTGCCGGTTTCAATCACCTCCTTCAAAGAAAAGGCTATACTACCTTCCTCTGCCAACCAGTCGGGTATTTTAGGAAAAACATCAAACAGGTATTTTTCGCGCAGTTCGGCCCTGCTTTTACCGATTAGCTGCGTATAAGCATCGCTTGCTGTAAGTATATACAGTTCCTTTGAAAGAATTAGGTAAGGATGAGGTAATGTCTCAAAAACCCTCAACATTTCGGGTGGTAAAGCTGAACTGTGTTTTATGGGCATATATTGTTATAAGTGTACAACAAGATTAATAAACGGGTACAGTTATTAAAATATTCTCTTGTATGAAAATGTTTTACAGATTCACAAATAAATATTGGGACAACCATGATTGATGGGGGTGCAGAGAATGATTTTAAAGTATAATAATTGACCGGTATTAAAAAAGCCTTTAACTTTATATATGACATCTGATTATCTGGAAAGTATTAAAAAACAGTTTGCCTACTATAAAATGCTGGGCGAAAAAACTATTGAACAGCTTAGTGATGAGCAGTTGGTATGGCAATATAATGCTGAATCAAACAGTATTGCGATGATCATCCATCATCTGTCGGGTAATATGATCTCCAGGTGGACTGATATTTTTAATTCGGATGGTGAAAAATCATATCGTAACCGCGAGGCGGAGTTTGAGGAGATCACACCCGGTCGCGAAGAACTTTTAAAAATGTGGGATACGGGCTGGAAATGTCTTTTAGATACGGTTGAACAGCTTACAGACGATGATCTGGACCGGATAATTTATATCCGCAATATGGGCCATACCGTTGCCGAAGCTCTTAACCGGCAATTAGCGCATTATCCATATCACATAGGGCAAATTGTGTTTATTGGGAAAATGCTTTGTAAAGAAAAATGGCATTCGCTTTCCATCCCAAAAGGGCAATCTGAAGCTTATAATGCCAATAAGTTTTCAAAAGACAAACACCGTGAACATTTTACGGATGAGTTTAAGAAGGATAAATAAAATTGATAAAACCTAATGGTGTTATACTTAAAACAGCCAGTTCAAGCATCGCTTGCTTGAACTGGCTGTTTCTTGGAGTCTTAATTATAATAAGTGCAAATATCTCCTTAAGGTGTGATGGTAACAGTTCCCATATCCTGCACTGAACCATTGGTTACTGAAACGTTATTAACTGTTTTTACAGCATAAGGGCTAACAGGCAAAAATTTAACACTATAAATCCCCGCTGCAAGTCCGGGGAAATAAAATTTACCGGTGGCATCAGCAACAGTACCTACGGTATCTGTACCCATGATTGCATATACCTTTGGATAGGACATTGCCGGGCTAACCGTACCCGTTAATGCTCCGGAAACAGCATCCGCAATGGCGCGTATAACAGGCTTTAACTGGTATTTACCATTGCCGGTTGTTACAATTGACCGTGCAGCGTCAAAATCCAAACGTAGGGTATAATTTATACCCGCTGTTAAATTATCATGAACATTTAATTTAACACCTGAGGTTTGGCCACTTGGCGTATTCAGATCATAAGAGGTGCCATTCACCACTACACGGTTACCGGTTGCATTCAGTACCAGGCGTACTTGTTGTATGGTTCCCGCAGGGATATCCTGTGCAGCAAGCAGGGTATCTTTACCAAACCTAAAACGAAGAATGTCAATTGGACCGCCACCGACAGCAAGCGTATGTTCGCCGCTTGAAGTGGTAACCACCACACTTTTTATACTTAAAATAACCGCATTGTATGGCCCGGGATCATCCGTTAATTTAACGGCGATATGTGCAGAACCAGATGAGGATTCACTCTTTTTGCATGAGGCTAACCCCAGGCATACTAAAGCAACGGAAAGTAAAAAGAACGTTTTCATAACTAATTATTATGTAAGTAATATATTTTAGTTACTCAACACAAACATTAGTATTTTGTTTAATTGATCAACAGTTAAACCCTAACCTAACATAAAAAAGCCCTATAACAACTGTTATAAGACTTGATGATAAAGGTTAGGTTGTAAATTCTTAAAAATTATATCCGCGTTGCTTTGCGCGTTCATGTATCAACGCTCCTGCATCAGCATCCAGTAAAATTTCACAGTTGGGGTGCAATTGTACTACAGAAGCCGGTATATCCGTGGTTACCGGACCGAGTATGGCCTGTTCAATAATTTGGGCCTTATGAGCGCCTTTGGCAATCAGGATCAGCTTACGGGTGTGCATAATGTTTTTTATACCGCGGGTTAAGCCACCCAATACAATATGCTCAGGTACCTGTGTTTCGCGGCGTACACGGGCTTCAAAGTCGGGATCCATTGGCGATACCCATGTTTCGCTTTCAAATGGCGTACCAGGCTGATTAATGCCAATATGACCATTGCTGCCAATGCCCAGCATTTGCAGGTCGGCGCCGCCGCGACCGGCCAGGCGTTGTTCAAATAGCTGGCTTTCGGCCTCAAAATCATCGCTCAGGGTAGGGGGCATAATAAAGTTTTCATCGGGGATACCCAGCGGACCGGCTATCTGGTTCAATATCATCGTATAACAACTGCCGACATACTCACGGGGCAAATTGGTAAGTTCATCCACATTAAAAAGTGTAATGCGCGATACATCAAACGGATATTGCGTATAAATATCAGATACAATGCGGTGCATATCCATAGTGGTTTGCCCGGTTGAAAGGCCTATCACAGCAGTTGGTTTTTCCAGCATCTGACCAATAATGCGCCATGCTGCTGTCTCGTTAAATTCCCGTTCGTTTTTGGTGATGGTGATCTTCATTGTTAGTATTTGCCTTATTATAAGTGTTTTAATTCTTCCTGAAAAAATATATCAATGGCCTCCATCGCGGTAATTTCATCCTCACCTTCCCCAATAATAGTTATGGTATCGCCACCTTTTGCAGCCAGCGCCAGGATATTCAGCAGGCTGTTGAGTTTAACTGTGCGGTCGCCCTTTTTTATGCTGATAGCTGAAGTGAACTTTTTAGTAAGCTTTACCAGTGCGGTTGCCGGGCGGGCATGGATTCCTTCGGTTGCGGTAATGATATAATCTTTTGTTATCATGCGTTTATTTCCTGTAAATATGTGGTAATGGCCTGCGAATTGTCCATTTCCATTACCCGTTGATGCACCTGTTTAGCAGTTGCAAGATTGTTATTAATGATGATATTCTTGATCTGCGGAATGGAGGCAGCGCTCATGGAAAACTCAGTAAGTCCCATACCCAGTAACAGCAGGGTAGCTTTTGGGTCTGAGGCAAGCTCGCCGCATATGCCCACCTCTATATGGTGCTTATGACCCTGTTCAATCACATAAGCTATCAGCCGTAGTACCCCGGGATTGTAAGGGTCATACAGGTCTTTGATCTTTTCGTTCATCCTGTCAACAGCAAGGGTGTACTGGCAAAGGTCATTAGTGCCAATGCTGAAAAAATCAACTTCCTTAGCCAGCAGATCGGCGGTAAGGGCTGCCGATGGGATCTCGATCATGATGCCAATTTTGATGGTTTTATCAAAGGGAACATCAGCTTCTGTCAGTTCATCCATAGCCTCATGCAGAATAACTTTCGCGTCCCTGATCTCCTGGATGTTGGATATCATGGGGAACATAACCTTCAATTTTCCAAAAGCGCTGGCCCTCAGTATGGCTTTTAGCTGGGTGATAAAAATGTCCTTCCTGTCCAAACAGATCCTGATGGCACGGTAACCCAGGAAAGGGTTTTGCTCTGCCGGGAAATTAAAATAGGGCAGTTGTTTATCGCCGCCAATATCAAGGGTACGCACAATAACAGGTTTTCCTTTAGCTTTCAAGGCCACTGCTTTATAAAACTCGAATTGTTCTTCTTCGGTAGGCAGGGCATCGCGGCCCATAAAAAGCAATTCAGTGCGTAAAAGGCCCGATCCTTCGGCACCAAAGCCTAAAGCATGTTCCATATCAGCTGCATCACCAATATTAGCAAATAGATTTATCGGGGTGCCATCGGTAGTAATTGCCGGTTTATCTTTTATTGATCTTAACAGAGATGCCTGGGCTAAATAAGCATCTCTTTGAATGATATATTGCTCAATAATATCCCGACTGGGGTTTACCATGATCTGCCCGGTTTGCCCATCGAGGATGAGTATATCACCGTCCTGTATATTTTTCAATTGCGGTCCGCAACCTGCCACAGCCGGGATACCTCTTGATTTTGCTATGATAGCCGCATGCGATGTTTTACCACCAACCTGTGTTGCAAAACCTATAACATGCGTTATATCCATGCTGATGGTATCAGAAGGGGTAAGGTCTTCAGCGATAATGATGGTATCAGGCCCGTATTGCCGGGCAGCAATTTTATTAGTAGTGTTTAAATTTTTAAGTAGTCTGTCACCAATATCCTGTATATCTGCAGCACGGGCACTCAGATATTCATCGTCCATGTTTTTAAACAGCTGTACCGCATCCCTGATAACCTCTATAACCGCATCGTTTACGTTTTTTCGGTCTTTGCTTATCTTTTCGGTAACATCATCTTTAATTTGAGGATCGCTTAGCAGTTCGATGTGAGTTTCCAATATATCCAAACCTTCGGAGCCTTGTGATGCATCATAATTGCTGATCATCGTTTCCACCTCGGTAATAGACAAGGCTACCACGTTATTGAATTTCTCGATCCCGATCAATATATCGTCATTATTCAGTAATACAATGCCTGTTAAAGCAGCTTCCTGTTTTTGGAGCACGTGAGCCCTGCCTATCGCGATTCCGGGAGATACACCTATGCCATTCATCATCATACAAATAAATGGATTATACTGCCTGCAAAGCCTAGTGCTAATAGACCTAATAACAACCAGGTGGTTTTTACCTGCTTCTTTACAAAATAATACACTAAAAAGGTAAGCCCAAGTGGGATGATTGCTGGTACTATCTGGTCCAAAATGCCTTGTACAGCAACTGCTGATGGCGATGATCCAATATTTAGGGGTGTTTTGATATTCATAAGCGTGGCAGGCATAGCACCAACTACCATTAACCCTAATATGGCTGCGCCTGAGGTTAGCTTATCCATCACATTGCTTTTGCTTAGGTTCTGCAAAAATTTAGTGCCGGCATTATAACCTATAAAAGTCAGGTTATATCGCAGCAGCAAATGCGGAACGTTAAATATCAGCAGGAAAAGCAGTGGCCCTAATATATTGCCTTTGATAGCCAGCGATGTGCCTACCCCGGCAGCAATTACCTTAAAAGTTCCCCAGAACAGCGAATCGAACACCCCGGCGAGTGGCCCCATCAGACCCAGCTTAACCGAACTGATGGATTCCTCGTCGAAATCCTTATCCTGGCTGTTTTGCTCTTCCATGGCGGCGGTAATGCCGATGATGAGCGTGGAGCCATATGGACTGGTATTAAAAAGTTGTAAATGCCTTTTGAGCGCGGCAGCCATGGCCTCTTTAGTGTGATATAGTTTTTTTAATACCGGGATAATGGTAAATGCAAAGCCGGTGTTTTGCCAGGTTTCAAAATTAAAGTTAGCCTCCAGCGTAAGCGATCTGAAAAATAAATTGCGGAGGGTAGCTTTGCTCAATTTATGCTGTGGGTCAATGACCTCGCTTTTAGTGGGGGCATCATCAAAATCAAAATCGTCATCGGTTGGGGCGGTCGGTTTAGGTGGGGTTTGAGTGACTATCAGGGCTATGATAACGCCTAAACCACCAATGGCTATAATGGGCATCTTTAAAAAAGCCGCCAGCATAAAACCCAGGAAAAAATATGGAGCAACCCTTTTGTTGAACATGAGGTTCATCAGTAGTGCAAAACCCAACGCGGGCAGCATGTTGCCGGCTACTTGCAAACCCGATTGCACCCAGGCAGGGATCAGATCTAAAAACGATTTGATGGCCGATGAACCCAACTCCAGCGCCACAAAAACGATAATGCCCATTAACAACGGTTTTAACAGGCCAGATAGTACGTGCAGCCTTTGGATACCTTTATAGTCACCATCATCGGCATATTGGTTGAATTTTTTATTGAATACGGCACGGAAAACAAACAACCCGCTGATCACCATTTCGGCCAGTATGGAAATTGGGACAGCTAAGGCCAGCGCGATGGCAGGCCCCTTGTGCGACATGATGGCAAAAGCGGTACCCAGCACGCCTCCGGTAATAATATCAGGTGGTATGGCCGCGCCAACTTTTATATTACCCATAAATATCAGCTCCAGTGTAGCGCCTATCATTACACCCTGTGTTACATCGCCCAGTACCAAACCCACCAGCGGACCTAAAACCAGCGGTCGACTGAGCAAAGTGGTTCCCATGAAATCTTCAAAATGCCCAAAAATGGCTATCAGTGTAAGCAATAGGAATGTTACCAGCACTTTGTATGGGTTAAATTAAAGTATCAATCATAATTTTTTTATCCGTAGGCACCTGCCTCACTTCCAGTTCAAGGCCTTTGGCCAGCATTTCTTTAATGATGGTTATATCATCCTCTGTAACGGCGATGGCTTTAGCTATAGAACGGGTTCCTTCTTTAGTCCTGATGCCACCAAAATTTACCGACTGTATCTCACTTACCTCATTGGCCAGTGCCGCGGCATCTTTTACTGAATTTACTAATACCAGTATTTTCAAACTCTGGCCGCGTGGGTCATTCAAAAAAGTAACCGTATCGGCCAGTGATTTTATTAAAAGCTTTGCCGAGGCTGGTTTGGCCAGGCCCAGGGTCATTTTCATAAATTCGTCTTTAGCTACTTTATCGTTGGCTACTATCAGGCAATCGGCGCCGAGGGCGGGCGTCCAGGTCATGGCAACCTGTCCGTGTACCAGTCTGTCGTCAATACGGGTTAGCCTAATCATTTTGCTGTGTTATCAGTTTATTCACGTATACCATTTGCTCTTTGGCATTATTAATGGCGCTTTCAATCACCTCAATAACCGGGGTATCGGTATCGCCCATCATGATCTCGATCACTAAGGGTAAATTAAAGCCGGATACGATGTGTACATTTTCTTTCAGCGCTTCGCGCAGCATAATGTTGTTCACGCTGCCGCCAAGCAAGTCGGTGAAAATGATGAGTTCGTCTGTATTGGTAATATTGGTTAAAACTGCTGCCAGCTCATCCTCCACAATAATGTTCTCATCCAGATAGGCCTGGATCAGAAACACATTATCCGTTTCACCAATAATGATATCTAATGACGATTTTATTCCCTTGGCAAAAGCCCCATGCGTGGCGATTAAGAATTTTCTCATAGTAACGTTTATAAACCCTCAATCAGTAACCTCTCCAAATGGAGTTATCTGTTAGGGATGATGAATCAAAAACTTAAAAAATAAGCGCCGTAACGGTCGCCATATTCAGGTTATAACACTTTGCAAGTATGCTATAAAGTTAAACGATTTTCTATTTTTTACGCACTACATTACCACTACAAAATGCTGTAATTGTTTAGCTTATACTGTTTTTGGCTATAAAAACAAGTGTTAACGGCACTACATTAAAGAGCCGACGTAATACAAACAGGTGGATAGATTTTGCCGGCACGGTAAAACACCTGGCTGGTTTGTAACTAAATTGATATAATCCCTTATTGTTTAACCAGGTAGTGGTAATGTAGTGTTACTAAAATCGTAACTGGAAAAACTAATCTTGAATTTTGTTTAACGGGTAAAACAGATATAAACTATAAGTTATATTTAAACATCCGTATGTATGATACCATTCTAAAACCAGATCTATTGTGAAGAAACCTTTATTATTAGCTGTACTAATACTTTTAACCTATACCATTTGTTTTGGTAAGCCCTTAACTGATGGAACACCCTTTGGAATTGGCAGATCTTTTTACCAGCAGCGCCTGGATGATAAAGACGCTGTTTATTTTACACCTGATAAATACCCTATTAAAGCCGATGGTAAAACCGACATATCTGATGCACTGCAGCAGGCCATCAAGGATGTAAAGGATAAAAATAATTTCGGTGTGCTTTTTATCCCCGAAGGGAAATACCTTATTAGTAAAACCATATTTGTACCGCGGGCGGTGCGGTTGATAGGCTATGGTAGAAACCGCCCGGTAATTATACTGGCTAAAAACTCGCCGGGTTTTCAGGTGGCGGACAGTACGGATAAAGGCAAGGCAAAATATATGTTCTGGTTTGTAAATAACCTTTCCAAACCGGGTGAGGGAGTGTCTGATGCCGGCGCTTCAACTTTTTACAGTGCGCTATCAAACATCAACCTTAAAATTGAAGATGGGAACCCGGTAGCGGTGGCCCTGCGCACCCATTATGCCCAGCACAGCTTTATAGCTCATGCGGATATTGACGCGGGCAAGGGCAAGGCAGGTATGTTTGATGTGGGTAACGAGATGGAAGATGTACGCTTTTTTAATGGTGACTATGGCATTTATACCACCAAGCCATCACCCGGCTGGCAGTTTATGATGGTTGATACTTATTTTGAAGGCCAGCGCAAAGCGGCCATCCGCACCCAGGAAGCAGGGTTGACCATTGTACGCATGAGCGTTAAAAACGTGCCTACCGTAATTGAAATTAACCCTAACTATCATGAAAAATTGTTTATGGAGGATAGCCGCTTTGACCATGTAAGTGGTCCAGCTATTGTTATCAGCAATGAGGATAATGCCTTTAACCAGATCAGTTTGCGTAATGTGGATTGCCGTGATGTGAAGGTGCTGGCCAGCTACCGCCGCAGCGGAACAAAAACGGATGGCGCAGGGCCAATTTATAAAGTAAAGAACTTTATTTATGGTTTGCAGATGGATAACCTGACTGCCGATCCGGTATATAAAGCTACTAAGGATCTGCAGCCTTTAGAAGCTTTCCCGCCATCTGCTAAAAAAGACATCCCCGATTTTCCGGCGATAAATACCTGGGTAAACCTGCAAACGCTGGGTGCAAAAGGAGATGGCGAAACGGATGATACCAAAGCCATACAGGATGCCATTGATAAGTATCCGGCTATTTATGTACCGCAGGGCATGTACCGCATTACCGAAACTTTAAAATTGAAACCCAATACTGTACTGATAGGTCTTAACCCCATTGCTACCCAGATATTGCTAAAAGATAATACACCTGCATTTGGTGGTTTTGGCGGACCAAAACCTATTGTAGAAACCTCCAAAGGCGGCGCTAACATCATCACCGGGATAGGTATTTCATCAGGCAGGATCAACCCACGGGCGGTGGCTTGTAAATGGATAGCGGGTGAAACCTCTTACATGAATGATGTGAAGTTTTTAGGCGGTCATGGCGGCATGAACAAGCCCGGCGAACAGGCCGGCCCCGGTTTATACAAAGGTAACGACAGTGATATGTGGGATACGCAATACTGGAGCCTTTGGATAACCGATGGCGGCGGCGGTACCTTTAAAAATATCTGGTCGGCCAATACTTATGCTACGGCGGGCGCATACATTTCCAATACCAGCACGCCGGGCCGTATTTATGCCTTGTCGGTTGAGCATCATGTACGCAATGAAGTGCGGTTTAACAAAGTAAGCAACTGGAAAGTATATGCCCTGCAGCTGGAAGAGGAGAGCCGTGAAAGCACCGAATGCCAGCCGCTGGAGCTGGAAAACTGCAGCGATATGACCTTTGCTAACCTGTATATGTTTAGGGTGATCAGGGTGATCAAACCGTATCCTTACTCCATCAGAAGCTGGAACAATAAAAATGTAGAGTTGCTGAACGTACATAATTACAGCCAGATCAAATACACCACTACCGATCCGTTGTATGATGTGGGCACTAATACCACCGTGCGCCCATGGGAGTTTACCCGCCTGCTTATTAACAGCAGTAGCGCAGTTAGTGAACAAGCGGTTCAGGGTAATATAAAGAAACTTGCCTCGGGTTTTGAGTTTGCCAATAGCGTGTGTACTGATGGCAAGGGTAACGTGTACTTTAGTGAGGCCCGCATGAGGCGCATTTATAAATGGGATGCTACAGCTAATACTATTAGTTTGCTGGCCGATTATCCCTGGGAGCCGCTTTCGCTGGCTTGTGATAAAAACGATAACCTGCTGGTAGTGTTTAAATATGTACCTAAGCCTGGTTATTTGGTTGATGGCAAACCTGAAGAATTTAAAAATCCGCCGGATGCAGCCGGAACTTCCTTTAGCGGTTGGGGAAACTCGGGTTTTGGTAGTTTGGTTTATTCTATAAATCCTGAAAACCCCGACGAAACCATTCAGCCGTTGAAAAAAGAAGCGATGCCTACAGGCAAAACCGTTTACCAGGCGCTTTACCCGGCACACCGTTGGCGTGATTATCACGATTTTAATACCGTATCGGTAAATAAACCAACCGAGTGCTTTGTAGCACCTGATGGGGTAACGATTATCCCGGTGGTGTATGACCTGGCCCGGTCAAGCGCGCTGGTAGCCGCTTATCCCGGTAAACCTGTTTATACTACTGATGAATATGATAAGCGTACTGTACAACTTGCAGTAAGCCCGGAAGGCTATTTGGGCGATTTGAAATACTTTGCCGAGCGCGGCGAGTTTGATTCGGTAGTTGATGATAAGGGCAATGTGTACATAGCCGATGGACAGGTATATAAATATGACAACAATGGTAAGCAGATTGGTGTAATAAAAGTACCTGAACGACCAACCTCCATTGTTTTTAGCAAGGATAGAAAAACGCTATATGTCACAGGGCATAATGTCTTATATGCGGTAGCTATAAATTAAAAAGGCTTCGTGCGATTCCCCTCTTGAGAGGGGTGGAGGGGGGGTAAGTGCAGATAGACACACCCCTGCCAACGCTCGGTCTAACGCACCCCCTCTCAAGAGGGGAACTGAAAATTTTGTAAATTTAATTAACCTTATAATACCCCGATCATGATAAAAACGACGTACAGGTTTTTAATTTTTATGATAGTCGCACTGCCTGCCGCGGCATTCGCGCAAAAAGTTAAAGTGGTAACAAATCAGGTGGGTTATGAAGATACCAAACCCAAAAAAGCCATTGTGGTTACAGATAAACCGTATCCCATAACAGCATTTGCTTTGGTTGATGCTGATGGTAAAACGGTGTTTACCGGCAAGTCGACCTATAGCGGCAAGGTACCTGGCTGGAAAAACCGGGAGTTTTATACGCTTGATTTTAGCAGCTTTACTACCGACGGTACTTACCAGGTGCAGATCAGTTTGCCTGGTAAAAAGATAAGCTCATACCCATTTAAAATAGGGAAGAATGTGCTGGAGCAGGCTACCCTGTCAGATGTGGTATATTACTTTAAAGGGCAGCGCAGTGCCGGTGAAATTGATAAGGCCGACCATCATTTGTTGCTGGCCGGTAAAACCACGGATACTATTGATGCCCATGGCGGATGGTATGATGCTACCGGCGATTATGGCAAGCATTTTTCGCACCTGTCGTTCTCCCTGTATTTTAACCCGCAGCAAATACCTTTGGTGGCCTGGAGCCTGCTTAAAACAAAAGAAATTCTTGACAAAAAAACTACCACTGATTTCAGGCAGATAAACCGCCGTATTTTGGATGAGGCTACCTTTGGCGCCGACTATCTGGTGCGGATGCAGGCTAAAAATGGCTCATTCTACAGATCTGTATCCGCTCCCGGGCCGGGAAAACTGGCTAAAGACCGGGTAATTCGTGCCGAAGATGCATCTTATCGCATTAAAAAAACCAAAGACCAACCCTTTAGCAACAGTGCCGAAAACAGTGATTGGCACAGGTACCAAACCAGCTACCGCTCAGGCGGTGGTATGGCTATTGCCGCGCTGGCTATGGCATCAACCATAAAAGTAAACGGCGATTTTACCAGCGAACAATATCTGCAAGCTGCCGAAAACGCTTTTAAATTCCTGGAGGCCAATAACAAACTTATGACCTTTGACGGGCGTGAAAACATATTGGATGATTATTGTGCACTAAGCGCCGCAACCGAACTATATAAAGCCACTAAAAAAGCCGAATACCTGGCTGCCGCAACCAAACGGGCCAATAACCTGCTCAGCCGTTTATCGACCTGGAAAAACTACCAGAATTACTGGAAAGTCGACAGTACCGACAGGCCATTTTTTCATCCATCGGACGCGGGATTGCCAGTGGTTAGTCTCATTTATTTTTATCCTTATGCCGATCAGGCCATGCAGGCATCCATCAAAAAAGCCATCAAAGCTTCCTTTGATTTTGAATTGAAAGTAACCCACGAGGTGAATAACCCTTTTGGCTATAGCCGCCAATTGGTGCAGGATACATTGGGCAAACGCCGCACTTCTTTCTTCTTCCCGCAGGGCAGCGATGCCTCGCCGTGGTGGCAGGGCGAAAATGCGAGGCTGAGCTCTATGGCAACAGCAGCGCGATTGGCCGCCAGTCTGTTTACCGATGATAAAGCTTATCATGACCAGCTGGAAACCTTCGCGGTTGATCAGTTGAACTGGATATTGGGCCTCAATCCTTTTGATGCCAGTATGCTGCAAGGTACCGGGCATAATAATCCGGCTTATGGTTTCTTCGGTACGTTTGAGTATACCAATGCCCCAGGAGGAATTGTAAATGGTGTAACATCAGGCCTGAATGACGAGAACGATATTGATTTTAATTTGTCCTACGCCCAGATCCATAAAGATTATGACTGGCGCTGGGCCGAGCAGTGGCTGCCACATACGGCATGGTACCTGCTGGCTGTTGCTGTACATGAATAATTAACTTTATTAGAGATATGAAGAAATTTCGCTTTACACAGATTGTTGTATTGCTGCTGGCCTTTACGCAGTTTACCTTTGCACAGGTAAACCATCCCACATTGGCCACAGGCGCTGCAGCGCCCGATTTTAGTTTGCCCGGTATCGATGGGAAAACCTATACGCTGCAGTCGTTCAAAGATGCTAAAGTGCTGGCTGTTGTTTTTATCTGCAACCATTGCCCAACATCGCAGGCTTATGAAGACAGGTTGGTGAAACTCACCAGTGATTATGCAGGTAAAGGTGTAAAAGTGGTGGCTATCAACCCCAATAACCCGGCTTCGCTGCGTTTAGATGAATTGGGTTATAGTGATGTAGGTGATTCATTTGATGATATGAAGGTACGCGCCAGAGACAAGAAATTTAACTTCCCTTACCTGTATGACGGCGAAACGGAAATAGCCTCTAAAAAATATGGTCCGGTAGCTACACCGCATATCTTTATTTTTGACAAGGACAGAAAACTTCGTTACAACGGTCGTATTGATGATATGGAGAACCCGGCCAAAACGCCTAAATCTCTGGATGCACGCAATGCCATTGACGCCGTATTGGCGGGTAAAGAAGTGGCGGTACCGGTAACTAAAACTTTTGGCTGCTCTATAAAATGGGCCGAAAAGCAAGACTGGGTACAAAAAGCAGCCATAACCTGGGCCAATGAACCCGTAAAGCTGGATACCATTGATGCGGTTGGTATAGCCAACCTGATAAAAAACAAATCCGATAAATTGAGGCTCATTAATTTATGGGCTACCTGGTGCGGGCCCTGCGTTGCGGAGTTTCCGGAGTTGGTAACTATTATGCACCTGTACCGCGACAGGGGATTGGAATTTGTGACCATCAGTGCCGACGATCCTTCACGTAAGGACAAAGCTTTGAGCTTTTTGAAAGGCAAGCAGGCATCGGGCCCCAATTATTTATATACCGGCGATGATAAATATAAAATGATAGAGGCCGTTGACCCTAAATGGGATGGTGCCCTGCCTTATACCATGCTGGTTGATCCTGATGGTAAAATTATTTACGGCAAACAAGGTATCATTGATCCCGAAGCATTAAAGAAGATCATTTGGGATGGCCCGACAATGGGGAGGATATATAAGTAAACGCCATTATTTCAAATTAAAAACCGCGTCATTGAGGTACGAAGCAGAAGCTCCCTCTAAACGGCGCAGCCATCATGAACGCAAAAAATAAATATAATAATGTGAATAATCTCCCTCAAAAGGGGAGACTTTAAAAATCATTTTAAAGCCCTCTCCAAAGGAGAGTAATAGCCTATGAAAAGACAGTTATCAAACTTTGAAGGGAAATAACACCGTCCACAGTTGACTCACCCGGTCTACGCTTCGCTGGACCACCCTCTCTCCGGCTTCGCCGCAAAGAGGGTAAAGGAAAAAAATGTTGAAATCCCCTCTTTGCGCGGAGCGTAGAGAGGGGTGACAAGCGCAGCGATGTCGGGGTGAGTCGATACCGCGTTTAATTCTGGTCGTCCGTCTTTTCATAGCCTATTACTCTTTGGAGAGGGTTGGGTGAGGTTTCTACTTCGTAATATCAATCAGAAAATCATACAAATTGACCTCTGTTGACAGCATTAGTTTTTTGCGTACACGGTACCTGCTGATCTCTACGCCTTTGAGCGAGATATTCATCAGTTGGGCTATTTCTTTTGATGTTAGGTTGAGCCTTAGATAAGCGCAAAGTTTCAGATCAGTAGGACTAAGGCCCGGGAACCTGGTTTTCATGATAGACAGGAAATTGTTGTGCACCTGATCAAAGTAAATGGCGAAATGGTTCCAGTCATCATCCTTTTTCTCGGTATCACTTACCAGCTTAAAAACACTCCTGAACTCATGGGTAAGATCCGGGAGGTTCAGTTTTTTAATGGTGCCTACTAATTCTTCCCTGATATTTAACAGTATGCGCCCACGTTCAACCAGGTGCATGGTAATGGTGGCCAGTTCCTTGTTTTTGTAATTGAGCTCGGTTTCCAGGTTGTTGTTTTTCAGGGCGATGATCTCTTTTTCATTCCTGTCAAGCTCTAAACTGTGCAGGTAGCTCAGGCGTCGCTGTTCTTCCTCATGTTTTTTCTGATGCAGATCAAACCTTTTTTGCTGTTCTTTTATAGCCCAATATGCGGCGCATGCTACCAATAAAAAATAAAACAAGTATGCCCATACAGTTTGGTACCAGGCAGGTTCTACTATAAAAGTATAATTTACAGGCGATGAGGCATTCCCCAGGTTATTACGTACCCTTACCGAAAACGTATATTGACCGTAGGGCAGGTTGGTATAATCCTTCTCGGTTTTTACCGACCATTTTGACCATTCATTATCAAAGCCTATTAGCTTATAAGTAAATTCTTCATTGCTTTTCTGGGCGAACAGAGTTGATGAATACTCAAAGTGAAAGGAGTTCMAGTGATTGGATAGGGTGGTGATCTGTTTGCTGCTTTGGTCGGTGGCTATCTGATTATCCTTCATGAAATAACCACCAAATATCAGGCTGTCTTTTTCGGCTATAGCTTTTACCGTAGTTAGCAATACATTCAGTTTGGTCTCTGACTGCACATATTGGCGATAATTTAAATGAAAAAAGCCATTGTTTGATCCTATAAAAATGTTTTCCGCATTATATGGAAATATGTATCCGGCTGATTTTACAGTTTGCCCGGCCAGTTCAGGGAAATAAATAACGGTATAAGGTTTGCCAACCGATGGCTTGCTGAAATCGATCACGCCAACCCGCTGATCACTGATGAACCAGATATTGCCGGTTGTATCAGTTGTTAAATGTTCAACGTAAGTATTGTCAAACACCGGTTTGAAAAGTGCCGACTGTTCAAATTTATTTTTACCGGCGTTGTATTCATACACACCCTTTTCGGTGGCAACCAATACCTTGTTTTTAATAAAGTAAACATGATTATTTAATACCGATGGCAGGCCATTATGGTCAGTGTATTGGGTGTAACGGATGATCTTTTTCCTGTCGGCAGCCAGTTGTAGTTTAAAAACACCCCTATACGGATGCGATGCCCATATCACATTAGTATTATCCCTTGCTAAAGTGGCCAATGATTCATACAGGCCTTCCATTTTTCCATCATTTTTAAAATCGCCGTTGCTGTATTTGATCAGTTGCAAACCTGTGTATGTGCCGGCAATAATATCTGGCGAGGAGGGGATAGATATAAACCGCCATGCGCCTTGCCCGCTGGTTATGGGTTTAGCATGATTATTATCAACCATAAAAGCGCCGTCCTCATGTCCCATTAAAAGATGATTGTTTATTTGACTTAAGCTCCATACCTGCCCCTTGGTATTTTCAACCTCTGTAAATACCCCCTTATTGGTGCTGATATCTTTTAACCGCGGATCAAGCGGAGCGCTGAATAAACCGTTTGATGTGCCAATAAATAATTTATTATCAAATACGCTTACGGCATTACTTTTTGTTTGATTCTCCTTAGTGGCATAAATATGTTTAACCGAGGTACTGTAGTTTATAAAATCAACCCCGCTTTCCAGACCGAGCCATAGGTTTTTATCACGGTCGAGCAGTAAGCCAAGCACATTGTTGTTCTGCAGGCCTTCGTTGTTCGAAAACCGCTCAACTACATTTCCTTTGCCGTCAATTATAATGAGGCCCTTTGCCTTTGTGCCGATGGCATAGCGGTCGTTACCTATTTTTTTGGCACAATTAACCAGGTCGTTGTGTAAAATGGCATCAATGGCGGTCGGTTTTTTTATTAAGGTTGATCCTGTAAGCAAAAACAGTCCTTGTTTTAAGGTGGTAACCAATACGGTATCCTTATTGTAGTCCATTATGCCTGTAATGTGCAGATTGGCCGTTTGTAACTGTGTGCGGCAGGGCTGCCATTGGTAATCTTTAAAAAACATCAGGCCCTCGTCCTTATCTTCGGCAAACAGTTGTGTGCCTGCCTGGGTCAGCAAACGCCATCCACCAGGGGCGTCAAATGTTTTGATCTCGTTGTTATTGTACTCAAATACACACTCAATAGTACGAAAGAACACTTCGTTTTTAAACAGTACAATACTCCATATATCGGCAAACTGCCGGGCCTTTTGCGGCATCAGGTTTTTTATGGAGTGATATTTTAAAATACCGTTCCCATCCGGAAAAAAGTAACCTATCTCATCCTGTCCGCCTACAAATATCCTTCCAGAAGGATCAATAGCCAGAGCTTTGATGGTGCCTTTATTAGGCAGGGGGTATATTTTCCAATAGCTGCCATCAAACGTTATCAGTCCATCATTATTGGCAAAATAAAGTATACCGTTTTTGTCCTGCTTAACATCCCAAATTTCTGTGCTGGCATTATAATCAGTGTGCGTGTAATTTTTTATGGCAGGTACGCCAATGGTGGTTTGTGCATTAGCTGTATAAAGTAAAGCCCTGCAAATAATAATCAATAGTATGATTTTCTTCATTAACAAAAATTACTCGACATGATTTGAACAAAGTTTATAAAACTTACAGTATCAGATAACTGAAGTTGTTGGAATTAAAAAGGTAATTTAAAAAACATTTTTGTAAAAGGCGGGCGGTTTCGTTTGTAGGGGTATGTATAAATTGATTTTCAGTGTATTTAAGTATAAATAACAGGATTTTGTAGTGTTAATGTAGGGGTGAGGCTTGTTGATTCTATTAATCCTGGTAATGACATTTTGAAACCCTTTGTAATGTTTATTTTATTAAACCTCATTGTAAATTTAGCGTTATGTATCAGCAATTGTTAAAACAGATCATATCAGGTATTATCATCTACCTGTTCTTTTTAGGCGTTAAAGTTAATGCCCAAACCCATCATTTTAGGGTGCTGGCCGTTACCTCACGCTCCAATGATCATGAAAAAATGATGACTGCGGCAAAACCCTTCTTCGAGAAACTGGCTAAAGAAAACCATTTCGATATAGATATTACTGATGATACCAGCACAATAAATGACGCCAACCTTAAAAATTACCGGGTATTTGTAATGCTGCAACTGGCGCCCTTTGATATGTCATACAGTCAGCAGGATGCCATGCAAAGATTGGTAGAGCAAGGCAAGGGTTGGGTAGGCATACATGCCGCCGGTTTAACCGGTACGGAGTTTTTGGCTCCCAATACCAAATACTGGCAATGGTTCCAGAACCTGATGGGTAACGTTGTTTACTCGCCGCACCCGGCCTTTCAAAAGGGAACGGTTATTATTGAAGACCATAAGCATCCGGTTGCTAAAAACCTGCCCGCAAAAATGGAAATAGAAGATGAGTTGTATGAGTATAATAAAAGTCCGCGGTTTGATGTACATGTTTTGGCTACAGCTGATGAATCAACCTATAAACAAAATAAACCCATGGGCGATCATCCCATCATCTGGACAAACGAGCATTTCCGCAGAATGATCTACATTGGCATCGGTCATTCGCCTGTATTGTTGCGCAATCCTGATTATGCTATACTGGTTAGGGATGCTATTTTGTGGGCTGCGAGCCCCCTCTAAATCTCCCCCCTGTAGGGGAGACTTTTACTTGAGTTGGTAAAGTACGCTCCTTTGAGGCGGCTTGGGATAAGATCCTACTTCTTCACCGCCCAAAATATCGTATTCCTTACCAACGTAGTGAAAACATTATCCTGAAAAAGCTCTGGGAAATGACCCATGGCAATGTAAATGTTTTTGGCTTTCATGTGCTCGTTGGTCCATATCACTGGGTGATCACCCATTTTAATATCCCTGTTGGGTACATACGTATTTTCGTCAATACTGGCCAGCACATGAACATTAGGACGCGGGCTGTGGTTATAGGTATACCATTCGTCTTTTGTGGTAAAAGATGCCGGTAAACCCGCCATAATGGGGTGGTTTTTATCCTCAATAGTAAGCAATGCCGTTGTGCCCCCGTGTATATTGTCCTTAAACATGATATCGCCCATGAATTTGGAGTACCATTGCCACATAGGGTAGCCATCAAACACACCCAGCAGGGTAGGGTGATGGAAACCAATCCAGCCCCCTTTACCCTGTTCCAGGTATTCTGTAAAAGCATCCTGGGCTTCTTTTTCCCAGGGATACGGAGGATAATCAAGTTGAATAAAAAGCTGGTACTGTTTCAGAAATTCTTTAGTGATAGGTTGAGTATTGGTAATGTAATCGATTGTGAAATTGCTGTCGATGGCAAGTTGATCCAGCCATATTTTAGCGGCGGCGTCAAATAAAGCATGTCCTCCACCGGTTTCGGCAAGTGCGATAACCTTAAACCGGGGTTGTTGTGTTTGTGCCACAGCAAGTGCCAGGCTCCAAATGATCAATAAATAAGTAAGCAGATATTTTTTAAGGGTTTTCATGATATAGTCCTGATTGGCGACTGGAAACAATTATAGGAGAAACTTTTTGTTCTGTACGGGCAATCATAACAGCGTAGTGGTAAAGTAGGGCACTGGTAAAGGCTTTTTATAATAGTAAATCTTGATATTTGAAATACAGTTACGGGGATAGGTTGATAAGCTCAAATAGCTATGAATAATAAAATTCATATCGAATCACCGGCTAACGCTTTACCATCAATTATGCAACAAATACCAGTTATAGGAAAATTACTTTTCGCCCTTTTAATGCTGGTGCCTGTGGTGAATTACGCCCAAACAGACGCGGCTAAAATTGATATCCCCATGAAAAAAGGGAAGATCAATTATGAAAAAGCTTACATCGCTAATAAAGGCTTAAACAAAACCGAATTATATAACCGTGCAGCCAAATGGTTTCAAAAAGTATTCCCTGATCAACAAGGCAAGAGTACAACCAACAAAGAATCCGGTGAGATAAACGGAACCGGGAAATTCAAGGTGATAACCAGCGCTTCGGGAAATTATTACTGGCTTAGGTTTAATGTAGATATTGTGGTGAGCGATACCGGTTATACCTTCAGTACATATAACTATTACGAAAAACCAATTGAACCTGGTATAACCAATGATTATTCAAAAATTGAATATCGCTGGTGGGATTATCGGCAGGGCCATCCCTGGTCGGTAGAAGATGAAAAGCTTTTTACGGGTTTAAATTCAAGTACCTTAACCTTGATGGGGTCGTTTAAAGCGAATATGGAACAATAAACGGTGAATATTATTTTGAACAATTTATAATACTATAAACTATATATGAAAAAATTACTGTTGCTTATTTGTGTCAGCGTATTTGCCTGCTTTAACCTTAAAGCACAACCCAAACATTTTAAAGTGCTGGCCTTGTACGAAAATGGTGGGCACCATATTGAATTTTCAAAACGAGCCAAAGTATGGTTGGATAAACTGGCTGCCGAAAAAGGTTTTACCATTGACTATATACAGAATACTGATAAAATTGATGACGCCTTTTTAAGCAACTATCAGCTGTTTCTTCAGCTTGATTACGTACCCTATGCCTGGACAGATAAGGCGGTAGCCGCTTTTCAAAAATACATTGACGAGGGTAGGGGTGGCTGGATCGGTTTCCACCATGCTACGCTTTTAGGCGAGTTTGATGGCTATCACGAGTGGCAATGGTTCTCGAATTTTATGGGCGGTATTACCTATAAAAACTACATAGGTACCTTTGCCAAAGGGAAGGTAAATGTGGAGGATAAAAAGCACCCGGTGATGAAGGGTGTACCATCCTCATTTATCATACAGCAGGAGGAGTGGTACACTTATGATAAAAGCCCACGCCCTAATGTGCATGTAATTGCCAGCGTTGATGAATCAACCTATGATCCGCAGGGTGATATTAAAATGGGTGATCATCCGGTGATCTGGACCAACGAGCATGTTAAAGCCCGCAATATTTACATTTTTATGGGGCACTCAACAAATTTGTTGGACAATCCTGCCTGGGTTAAAATTGTTACCAATGCCATTTTCTGGGCAGCGGGCAAGTAGTGATATAATTACAGATCGTATATGTTGAAAAAACTTTTTTGCTTAATAATAACCGCAACACTGATTACCATAGCTTTTGCTCAAAGGCCAAAGTTTAAGGTATTGGCCCTTTACACCACCACCGTTGAGTCGGACCATGTTGATTTTGCCCATGATGCCATTAAGTACTTTACAGATCTGGCGGTAAAAAGGGGTTTTGTATTTGATACTACCACCAACTGGAAAAATGTAAACGATGATTACCTGAAAAATTATCAGCTGATTATCTGGCTAAATGATTTCCCGCAGAACGCCGGGCAAAGGGCAGCCTTTGTAAAATACATGGATAATGGCGGTGCCTGGCTGGGGTTTCACGTAGCGGGCTATAACGATAAATACACCAAATGGCCCTGGTTTGTAAGCTTTTTGGGCAGCGCGGTTTTTTATAATAACAGCTGGCCACCATTACCGGCAAAGTTAGTGGTTGATGACGGTAACCATGCCGTAACCAGGGGCATTCCGGCTAATTTTATAGCACCCATAAATGAGTGGTACGGGTGGAAACCAAGTCCGCGGTTGAACAAGGATATCAAGGTGCTGGTAACCCTTGATCCGGCAAATTATCCGCTGGGCAAAAAAGATATCATCAGGGATGGCGATATCCCCGTGGTGTGGACCAACACCAAATACAAAATGCTATATATTAATATGGGCCACGGCGATCAGATTTTTACCTCGGATGTGCAGAATAAACTCTTTGAAAACGCAGTAATGTGGCTGGGAAGGGGGAGATGATATCCACGTCATTGCGAGGTAGCCCCCGCTAAATCTCCCCCGGTAGGGGAGCCTTTTAGTTATAAGCCCTCCCTTCCGGGGAGGGTTGGGTGGGGCTAATTGCTTCGTACCTCGATTTCTATGATCTAAGCAACTAATTTGAGATAATTTTTTTCATATTTTCTATTTTGTCTTACACAGGAGAAAATACGTTGTACAAGTTTATTTCTTACAGCGTTTATGACACTCATTTTATTCTTCTTCTCGACGTTGACTTTCCTTTCGTAATAAAGCCTTAACTCATCATTATACTGAATGGCTACTAATGCAGCCA
>NZ_JBFUJG010000054.1:0-35377 GCF_056401495.1 Mucilaginibacter sp. P4_E8 | reverse complement strand
GCTTATGGGTGGCGTAAATGGCTGGAGAGACCTCGGCCACTCTACAAAATATATAGGTATCCATTTTTTGCCAGTGGCTTGGGGCTTTCTGGCTGCTGTAACCGAAACTTTTGGTGGTTTCCTGTTAATTTTAGGGTTGGCTTTTCGCCCGGTATGTATATTACTTTGCATCACCCTGGTTATTGCCGCCGCTACCCATTTAGGCAAAGGCGAAGGGTTTTCGGGCGCCATTCATGCTATTGAGGATGCCCTCATATTTGCCGGTCTTTTATTTGTTGKGCCCGGAAAGTATAGCGTAGATAAGAAATAATTTTTATTCCATAAAAAAGGGAGTTGCCGCTATGGCAACTCCCTTTTTTATGGAATGCTATCCTAATTATTTAGGCATAACATTTTTATCAAAAAATAATTTGGTTGTAACAACATCACCACCAATAGCAGCAGAAGCTGCCTTGTAGTTTGTACCGTTCACGTTAGCCTCATCAACAGGATATTTGAAACGAACAGGGAAATCACTGAACGCGCCTGTTGCTGGTTTGTAAAGTACAGGAAGATCCAACCTTCTGGTTTCAATCCATGCATCCCAACCTCTGTTATAATTAGCCAAATATTTTTGAGTAGCGATTAATTGCTTATTATTAGACGCAGTTAAGATCAAACCTTGTGGTACAAAATATGACTCATGCAAAGTTAAACCTACAACTGTTGGTAAACTTGCACCCCAATATGTAACTGAAGCTGTGACACCGTCCTCAAAATACTTTTGCGCATCTCCAGTTATGAAACCTTTTTCAACAGCCTCAGCCAAATAAAATTGAACCTCTGCGTTGTCAAGTAACAAACCAGGAGCGGTAGTTGCTGTTACAATATCGCTTACATGTGAAAAACTGTCATAGTTTGCTTTTGATCCAGGAGGAGCACCCAAAACATCTCCGTTAGCAGCAAGAGCTTTAAAATACCTGGGGGCACGCACATCTTTTGCGCTATTTAACATACCAGCTATAGTTGCATTAGCAACATAATCAAACCTACCACTCTGGATAATGTCAACCCAAACAGGATTGGTATTTGGTGTTGCACTCAGGTAAACAAATGTAGCGTTATCTGCATTAGCTGCAAAAACGCCACCTGCTACTGCAGCTGCAACTGTTGTTTTAGCAAGAGCTGCGTCATAATCTGCAATGGTCATACCCATTTTTAACTTTAATGAGTTAGCAAACTTTTTCCATTTAGTGACATCTCCCTTGTAAATAACATCAGCTGTACCAAAGCTGCCACCGGTTAATGCAGCAATATCAGCATCAAGGCGTTTTAGCAGGTCTTTATAAATTGTAGCAGCATCATCATATTTCGGAAAGTTATTTTTTGGATCAAATGCCTGGGTATAAGGGCAATCTCCAAAGGTTGTAACCAAATAGTAAAAAGAATAAACCTGCAAAATATCTGTAACAGCTATAGCATTCTTTTTTGCTGCATCTGGAACAGAAACATCCGTTGGTATAATGCCTTTAACTAATTGTAAATTGTTTAGCACATCGCGGTATAAACTATTCCACATTTGCCTGTTTATATTACGGGTATCAAAGTTATAAAGACTTTCATCGTTATAAGTGGTTTCCTGCCATTGCTGCTCTACCAACCTGAAAACGTTGTTGTTTACACTTGATGTAGTAACGGCATTAGAAAGCACCCGCTCGGCCTGTGTAAATAATGTTGGAGCAGGAACCGTAGGGAAAAGCTTAGGATTTGTGTTTAAACTCTCAAAATCCTTTTTGCACGCCCCCAGCATAACCAGTGGAAGCAGTGCTAATATATATTTTTTCATAATTGTTAAAATCTTACTTTTAAGTTTAAGGTAAACATTCTGGCGGTTGGGAAAGCACCACTTTGATAACCCTGAAGGTTACCAGCACTTAAGGCTTCTTCCGGATCTGAATATGGAAGATTTTTATGGATGATCCATAAGTTTCTGCCACTTAATGCCAGATCAACGCCCTTAACCGGTCCCCATTTTGATATTACGCTTTGAGGGAAAGCATAAGACAATGCAGCCTCGCGCAGTTTTACATAACCTGCATCATAAACAAAACCCGCTGCCGGATTGTGCTCATAACCATATAAACCTGAACCTGTGTTGTCAACCCTGATAGCGTTTTTAGCGCCTGCTGGAGTAATACCTTGTACAATTACACCACCGCCATTAGCAAGGGAGTTTCTTGAAGGTTTGCCCAGGTCATTATTACCAACAGTTTCTGGATATAAACCAGTATCCATACCATAATAAGTATCTAACGAGAATACACTACCACCTTTACGTACATCGATCAGGAAGGTTAAAGTAAAGTTTTGAACTCTTACAGAGTTGGTTATACCACCAATCCAAATTGGGTTAATATTACCAAGTACAGTAGTTGCACCAGATTGTTTGTAGTATCCGGCATTGTCGCCTTCCTGATCAACAACCCTGCCACCGTCTTTCTTGATGTATGGGTTGCCGTTGATATCGGTATAAGCAGTACCACGGATATCTCCGTAAGCATGACCTAAGGTAGCGTTCAAAGACACGCCGCCCTGGAATGAATTAAGTAAAAGGTTTTGCGCCTCTTGTCCAGAACCATCTTTATACGTTTCTAAGATTTTATTGTTGTTTTTCGTGAAGTTGACACCGATTTTCCAGGTTACCAGATTGCTTTGTACTGGGGTACCATTCAATGTAACCTCGACACCTCTATTTCGCATAGAACCTGAGTTAATATATGCCGAGTTGTAACCTGTGGCTGTTGATAAAGAAACAGGGATCAGCTGATTAACTGTTTTGGCATCATAATAAGAGAAGTTAAAACCTAAGCGGTTATTTAAGAAATCCATCTCCAAACCGGCTTCTTTTGATTTTGAACGCTCAGGCACTAAGTCCGCGTTGTTTTGAGTAGTTCCAATAAATGATTGGGGATTTGAGCCAAATGGAGTACCAAGAGAATAGAAGTTTTTAGTATTATATGGTTGACCACCGCTACCAACTTCAGCATAACTAATCCTTGCTTTAGCATATGATAACCAGCTGTATTGTTTAAGCAGTTCAGAGAAAACAAAACCTAAATTAACAGATGGATAATAATATTTATTGCTGTAAGATGGAAGAGCAGATGAAACGTCACGACGTAATGTTCCTTCAAGTACTAACGTTTTTTTATAGCTAAAGGTTGCACCTGCAAATATACCATCTACTTCTTGTCTGACATCGCTTTCTGTTGGAGCAGCTGGGGTATTTATTGAGTTTGACAAACTATAAACACCTGGTACCACTAAACCACCATTGGTTGTACCAATAATTGATGAGTAACGATTTTTCCTGACGTTAACACCAGCTAACCCTTTGAAATTTAAATCGCTGCTGATATTTTTATCAACAGTAGCAAGGAAGTCTAAATTGGTTTCGTTAAAATTGATGTTTCTTCTGGTATAACCAGCTACACCTACAGTACCAACGGCTCTTCTTTCTTCCTGCAGCATGCTTGAGTTATCTACAGTAACACGTCCCAGTAAATTCAACCAATCGTTAACCTTGTAGTTTAAACTTACATTACCAAAATAGTGGTTGCGTGAATCTGTTTCATAGTTTTGATAACGCACAAAATATGGATTATCCCAATAAATTGGCACCAGATTGGTTGGGCTTGCCCAGTTCCAGGTAATGTTTTGGCCCCCAGAAGCAAAATACTGGTCTTTAAGCTCTTTTACATCATTGTTTACCTGGTACCACTGTCTGAAAGAGTTCAGGATATTTTCGGCTTGGTAACCACTGCCATAACGTCCTTTACCATCAGTCCTGGTGTAGTTGATAGTTGCACCGGCAGTTAATTTATCAGTGATCTTGTAAGTGCTTCCAAAATCAATACTGTTGCGTAGTTCATTACTGTTTGGCATAAAACCGTTTTGGTTGTTACGGGTATAGCCTAATTTGAATGTACCGTTATCGCCGCCATTGGTAATAAATAAACTTTGGTTATTTGTTACCGGATGGGTAAAGAATGTGTTTGGATCATTGGCTGCAGCAACCCATGGGGTGGCTTTACCAAAGTTTGGAGAATACTTGCTGAATGCATCCCATTGATAAACCTTTAAATTAGGATCAAAGGCATGACCATAAGAAGCATCTTCAGTTAATGGGTCAACCAGATCTTTAGTGCCATCGCCATTAATATCCCTGTACAGGAAGTAGCCGCTTGGATCTTCATAGTAAGTACCGTAACCACCACCATATTCTTTTTGGTAAGTTGGTAAAGTTGATTTATCAAGAGAACCATAACCAACGCTGGTATTTAAAGTAATACCCAAGCCTTTACCTGGTTTTTTGGTAGTGATCAAAATTACACCGTTGGCGCCAATTGAACCATACAAAGCGCTGGCTGCAGCACCTTTAAGTACTGTTACAGATTCGATATCATCCGGATTAATGTCAGATATAGGTGAACCGTAGTCATAACCACCACGACCAGTTTCAACACTACCTACGTTAGTACCAGTATTGGTACCGGCATTGTTAGTTCCTGCATTACCATTACCAGCACCACCATTGTTCATCGGAACCCCGTCAATAACAAATAGTGCCTGGTTATTACCTAATAAAGATTTAGTACCCCTTAAAACCACGTTGGTTGAACCACCTAACGCGTTGTTTTGCCTGATCTCTAAACCAGCTACCTTACCTGATAAGCCGCTTACAAAGTTTGAACCACGTTGTTTGCTAACCTCGTCACCGTTAACCTGTTGTGCGGCATAAGCCTGTTGGTTACGGGTTCTGGTTACACCTAACGCACCAGTTACCACAACTTCACCAAGTTGCCTGCTTGATACTACAAGCCTTGCGTTTATTACAGAACCAGTGGCCGGAATTTCCTGCTGTGCGTAGCCAATAAAGCTTACAACCAGCACTGCATTATTTGGAACACTTAGTGAGTACCTTCCATTAGTACCTGTTTGGGTACCAATAGTTGTTCCTTTTACCCTTACTGTTACTCCCGGGATGGGTAGGCCGTCTTCTTGGGCCGTAACCGTACCAGTAACTGTACGGTTTTGTGCAAACACCTGCGTTACGCATAACAACAGAATGCTCAAACTTACTAGTAGAAGTTTTTTCATTTTGTTAATAATAAGATCAGTTAATAGTTAATTAATCATAAAAGTAATGTTACATTATTAAAAAGTCAAGTAAAATCTTACAAAACCATGATTTTATTTTAAAAAAGGCAGTTTTTAGTATTAAAAATAATAATTATAGTACTATGTATTGCATAATACAATTTAAAACATATATCTTTGTATTATGATTGTCGAAAACACACAAACCCAAATGAGGAAAGGCATACTGGAGTACTGCATTCTTTCCATCATAGCCAAGGGCGAAACATATGCATCAGACATAATTGCTGAACTTAAGAAAGCCCAACTGCTTGTAGTTGAGGGTACTCTGTACCCATTATTAACCCGGTTAAAAAACAATGGTCTGCTCACTTACAATTGGGTGGAGTCGATTTCGGGCCCTCCGCGAAAGTATTATGTACTATCAGACGAGGGAAAAACGGTATTGGAACAGCTGGATAAAACCTGGCAGGAGCTGGTTTATGCTGTTCAAACAGCCATTGGAGACAGAAAATAAAAAAACCTATAACTATTACAGATCATGAACAAAACCATCATTATAAATATAAACGGCATCGTATTTCACATAGAAGAGGATGCTTATGACGTACTTAAACTTTACATGACCGACGTAAAGCGTCATTTTTCGACCTCGGCCGACAGTTTGGAGATAACCACCGACATTGAAAACCGTATTGCCGAAATGTTTAACGAAACGCTGGCAAACCAAAACACACAGGTTATTGTTGAGGCTGATGTTAAACAGATTATTGAGCAGATGGGCACCGTTGAGGACTTTGAGTTTGCCGAAAATGATGCCAAGGCTTCTGCAGCAGGCGCCTATTCATACAATACAGAGCGCCGCAGGCTTTTCCGTGATCCTGATGACCATTTGGTTGGCGGGGTTGCAGCTGGTATTGCCAACYATTTTGATATACAGGCCGTATGGATCAGGCTGGCCTTTGCGCTATCCTTTGCTTTTGCAGGGAGCGGCTTTATATTATACATTATATTATGGATAGTAATTCCCAAAGCCGTTAGCCGGGCCGACCGTATGGCCATGAAGGGCGAAAAGCAGGATCTGAAAGGATTTAAAAAGAGCTTTGAGGAAGAAATGAGCTCGGTAAAAGAAAACCTTTCTAACTTTCGTCATGAAGCAAAGCCTTTTGTTTATAAGGCCCGCGATTTTGTAGGCGATTTTTTTGATCACCTGGGCGTGTTTTTGAGAGGGGCTGGTGGCTTACTGATCAAGCTATTGGGTTTAGTCATTTTGCTCACCTGCTTTGGCCTTGCTATTGCCCTTATTGTGAGCCTGGTGGCATTGGTAGGTTTTGGTAAAACAGATATATACCACATATTCCCTTTTAATATAGTTAACCGGGATACCAACATGATATTCCTAACCGGCGGATTTTTATTATTAGCCATCCCTTTATTAACTATTATACTGTTAACAATTGGCTTCCTGTTTAAAAACGCCACATTTAACCGGTCAATTGGTACTACTTTATTATGTATATGGCTGGCCTCCCTGGGTGCTGTTATTTATTACGGCGTAAGGGCAACAGCCGATTTTAGGGAAGGTGCTAAACTAAGCAAGACCATTATGATAAAGCCCACTGCAAACAATACCTATTATCTACAGCTTAATGATACCAAGTATTTAACTAATGAGGATAGTACCCGCCTTAGAATAAAAGAACGTTTTAACGGCATGGTCATCTTGGATGATGATTTCAATGGAAATGACATGGATTCGCCTGATCGGGTAACCATTGATGTAGAAAAAAGCGACGTGCCGCAACCTGTACTCATCGAATCGTTCACCGCACGCGGTCGCAATGATGAGGATGCTTTAATAAATGCCCGCAACATCAGCTATCGCTTTTTGCAAAAAGACTCCGTATTGAAATTTAACCGTCATTTAGAGAGGGTTGCAGGCACTTTGTGGCGCGGGCAGGAATTGCATATGACTTTAAAGGTACCATTAAATTCAAAACTGATTATTGACGGCAAACTGGACCGCAACATGAACTTTAACCTATATGATTGCCTGCAAAATAATAAACCCCAAAATCCGGCGGGTTCTGTATTTATCATGACCCCAGATGGGTTACAGTGCAAAATAGATACAATACCTGCTACAAAAGTTGACACCTTAAACAATAAGCTGCCGGCTGATACTGCAAAAGTCCCTGCACAGTAAAATCAACATAAGCTAATCATACCATGAGAACGCTGATAAAATATATAAGCCTGCTATTATTTAGCGGGCTTATTGTTCCTTTTTACAATCATCGCATTGTAAATATTACAGTACCATTAAAATCAAAACAATTAATAGCTACACCTGCTATTCCATTTAAAACACTACCACCGGGGTTCTTATTTATTAATGATGCTGTTAAAAGCATCTTCCCGGTACTAAAAAGTTTAAATTAACTGTAACCTTCTACACTATTCTGGCATCTTAATTTAAAAGAAACACAATCGGGATTTAACCGGATAATTTAAAAAAGAGTCGTGCCCGTTCATCGGTGTTTTCAGGGCGTTTACCGGAAGTTTAGCCGTTTTCGCCTAAAAGCATTACTCAAAAACTTATTCTGTTTGCACATTTGAAGTATAAAAACACAAAGCCATGAAAAAAATCGCCTGTATATCATAAATTTTACTAAACAAACCGCCGGTTAACGCGCCGGATCAACTAAAACTTATTTATCAAATTTTTAAAAAGAAGCATATTCTTTAATGGCATTGTATTGCCTTTACTTTTTAACACCACAAACATGAAAACTCTTATACACAACATATTTTATACTCTCCTGCTTGTAGTTATCAGCTGGGGGGTATCCTTTGCCCAGGGCGGTAAGTCAGGGGGAGCTAAAGTATCCGGCTCCCTCTCAAACGAACAAGGCAAGCCAATGGACTATGCAACCGTAAGCCTCCTTAGGGCTACAGATTCCACCGTTGTTAAAGGTGCTTTAAGTAATGATAATGGCGTATACACATTTGACCATATCAATGCAGGCAAGTATATAGTTAAAGCAACTGTTGTAGGATATGAAAAAGCTGTAACCACCCCTTTCACTGTATCAGAAAATACACCAGCCGTAGCAGCGCCTGCCTTAAGCATGAAAGCCGGTAACACCACCTTAAAAACCGTTAACATTACTGCAAATAAACCATTGATTGAACGTAAAATTGACCGCACCGTAATGAACGTTGAAAACAGTGTACTTGCTGCGGGAAATACAGCAATGGAAATACTGGCTAAAGCTCCGGGAGTTACTATTGATAAGGATGATAACATTAGCCTGAAAGGCAAACAGGGTGTAACTGTTATGATCAATGACAAGTTAACTTACCTCACAGCCGCGCAGTTAGCAACATTATTAAAGTCTACAGATGGTAATACCATAAAATCTATTGAGATCATTACCAACCCGTCAGCAAAGTATGATGCTGCCGGTAACTCAGGCATCATCAATATCAAGCTAAAGAAAAATAGCCAGTCGGGCACCAATGGCAGTATAACCGTTGGAGCCGCCAAAGGTAATTTCTGGAGAGACAACTCCAGCTTAAATTTAAACCATAAACAAGGTAATCTGAACGTGTTTGGTACTTTTAGCCGGGGCGATAATAAGCGTTTACGAGATATCGCAATTGACCGCACTACTAAGGATAGTATCGACACGCCTCCGTATTTAATACCTACTTATTTTAAACAGTTTACGGCTATGCAAAGCACAAACCATTATAATAACTACCGTATTGGTGCTGATTATGATATTACCAGCAAAAACACTATTGGTTTTGTAGTAAGCGGCTATTCGAATACCGAAAAAGACAACAACGATGGAAAAACAACCATTGGCGCCCAACCAAATACAGTTGATACTTCTCTGAATACCACATCAGTAATTGATCAATCATACAAAAACTTTGCACTAAACCTGAACGACAGGCTTAAGATAGATACCAGCGGCCAGGAGTTAAGTATTGACCTGGATTATTCAAAGTTTAAAAATAATTCTAATGCCAGATACGATACCTATTATTTTTTAGCCAATGGCCAATCGGCCAAGGCCCCTCAATTACTGCGCAACCAAACGCCATCAAACATTACCATATATACCGGCAAAGTTGATTATGCTAAGCCGCTTACAAAAACCATAAAACTGGAACTCGGAGCAAAATTCAGCAGTGTTAAAACTGATAATGACCTGCAGGCCCAAATAGATGAGGGTAATGGTTATATTAATGATACTACCCGTACAAATCGCTTTATTTACACCGAAAAAATAACTGCCGGTTATTTAAACCTGAACAAACAGTTCAAAAAAACATCAGTACAATTGGGTTTACGATCAGAATACACGCAATCAAACGGTGATCTGATGGGTCAGTCAGCAGTAAAACGCAGCTACCTTAACTTTTTCCCGAGCGTTTTTATCAATCAAACACTTAATGATAAAAATGAGATCAGTTTTTCATACAGCCGTCGTATTGACCGTCCCGGATATGATGATCTTAACCCCTTCGTATATTATCTTGACCCTTATACCTTCTCACAAGGCAACGCGTTCCTTAGGCCACAGTACACCAATAACTTCGAGTTCAATTATACCTATAACAAAAGTGTAAATGTAAGCTTAGGCTATAGCCGTACCACAGATGTAATTGCCGAGCTGGTATTAACCCAGGGACAAAAAACATTTGAAACGCATCAAAACCTGCAAACTCAGGACTCATACAATATTAACGTCAACACCCCTTATACCATTACCAAATGGTGGACAGGAAATGTAAACGTGAATGGTTTTTACCTGGGTTTTAAATCTAATGGGGTTAATAATCAAGGAAATTTAAACAACGGCCAGGCTGCTTTCCAGGTTAAGAGTACCCAAACCCTAACCTTTGGAAGCTACAGGTTTGAGATCATGGGCGATTACCAGTCGGCACTTACCTATAGTATATTCAAAATAAAACCACGTTATGGTGTTGATGCCGGCGTAAGCCATTCATTTGCCGATAAAAAGGCTAACATTAAACTGGCTCTTGACGATATTTTTTACCTGCGCCGCAATAATGTAAGCAGCCAGGTATTAAACAATGATTTTCAAGTAAGGCAAAAGGGCGATTCGCGCGTTGGTCGCATAACCTTTACCTATAATTTTGGTAACAGCAAAATAAAATCACGCGAACACCGCAGCGGTGCCGATGATGAAAAAGGCAGGGTAAARGGGAATAATTAAGCCCCCCAGCCCCCTAAAGGGGGAGCTTTTTAAACACGAAACGGCCTGCATTACAAAAAAATGCAGGCCGTTTCGTGTTTATTTCAAATTTGCTAATCAAGAGCTCCCCCTTTAGGGGGCCGGGGGGCTTGGGCTGGGCTCTACTGCCCTACCATAAATACCGCGTTGCTGAACAGGAGTTTGCCATTTTCCCAAAAACTGCGGAACAACGGATCATCAACCATATAGATCACTGAGCCACGGCCCATGGATTGAACACCCAGCAGTAACCCATTATTGATCTTCAATTTTGATTGTACACCGGCAAAGCCCGATACATAGCTGTTCTTTTTAATAGTACCTACATTCCAGCCATCTTCATTGCTTAAAAGATCATAAATATCATCATTCAATTTAAGCGAATAATAGTAGTTGGGCATGCCAAAACCAAGGGGGTGGGTATTATCAAGGTTCAATTTAAATATCGCGCCGGGGATCATGGAACGGATGGCATCACGGTCGCGATCGGCATATATTTTTATAGTTTCTTTTTCCTTTGCTTCGGCCTTATCCTTATCTTCTTTTTTCTCTTCTTTCTTTTTAAGGGCGAATCCTTTTTTATCGGCAAGCAGCGCAACGGCATTCTCTATCGCGATAAGCTTACCGCCTTCCCGGATCCAGTTTTGCAGTTTATCCGAAGGAAAATCCTCATAATTGCCATCAGGGAAAATAACCACATCAAAATCTGACAGCCGTGTACGGCCCAGGTCACGGTATTTTACCAAAGTAACTGGATAACCCAATTGCTGTTCAAACAGGTGCCATACTTCGCCCATTGCTTCGGCGTTTACGCCTTCGCCGGCCATTAGCATAACCCGCGGCTGGCGTATATATCGTATGGCGTCCGATCCCAGATCTGACCCCTTATCAACAAAGCCCGATGACAACGGAACAAGTCCTTCATTAAGTGCGGCGGCTGTTTGGGTAACTACCTGGTCAAAATCAGCACGGTCATTACTTGCCCTCGTGATCAGCAATGAACCCGGCGCAAATTTTTTACCGGCTGCCTCAAAAGGTTTTTCGGAGTAACGAACCTTAATCTGTTTTTTAAGTAATGCGGTCAAAAATTTCACATCATTAATTGATTGCCACGTGGCTACATAAGCATAAGCGTGACTGCTAACCTGCTGTTGCGGTTTGGCTATACTCCAGGTGGGGTTGGCTGGTTTAAATGATTCTTTTACGCCATAAGCCTTTAAGCCATAAGCATACGGCAGCGCCCATGCAGTAATATCATAGGTGTTTGAATCGGCAATGAAGGTTTTAGGCTCCAGCAACACATGCAGCAACACCGCCTTTGGCTGATAGGCGTTAATGACCAGGTCATTAGGACCTACATTATATTGTTCTGTTTTACCTGTAAAATAATCATAGCCTGTAATGGATTTATTGGCCAGGCCAAAACCATATTGTATGCCGTTGCGGCCAAGCATTTGGGCAAGTGCATTTACGTTGTTATTGTTATCGTTCTTAATCACATAGGTTTTGTAATCGCCCGGTGGGTTGGTACGGCTGTTATCATAAAACTTTTTAAACTCATCCAGCAGCTTTTGGGCATTTGCCGATGCTATTTCAACAGTGCTTAAACCGGTAGTGTGGTGATGGGATATGCGCTGGGCAAAGGTAAGTGTATCGCCGCTGCGGGTAAGCACCGCCAACCCTGCACTAATGCCTCCCTGCTCATAGGTCATGCCAATGGAGCCATTATATAAAGGATAGGTATCGCCGTAGGATGGATAAAGCAGGTCAAACTCTTGTTTGGTAAAATACATCCAGCCGTTCTGATCAAAGTATTTAGCGTTGTTTTTGCCAATAGTAACCTGAAAATCGCGCTGCCATTGGGTAATATCTTTATGGTAAGGTTCGGCTGCCGGGGCAAAATAGTAAGGTGAATTATATCCCTGCTCATGATAATCAACATGAACCTCGGGCAGCCATTGGTTAAATAAACCGACACGTGCCTGTGTTTCTTTTTGAGTTTGCCAGGCCCAGTCGCGGTTCAGGTCAAAATAAAAATGATTTATGCGTCCACCTGGCCAGGGCTCCACATGCTCGCGCGACGTTGGGTTGGCATCAGGAGCTTCGCCACGTACCGAATTATAGAAATGAACATAACGGTCGCGCCCATCTGGATTTAAACAAGGGTCAATAACTACTACGGAGTTTTTAAGCCATGCTTTGGTAGTGGCGTTAGCCGGATCAACCATATCAAACAAGGTCCACATGGCGGCCTCGCTTGATGCAGGCTCATTACCATGCACATTATAGCTTAGCCAGGTAATAACCGGCATGTTAGTAATAGCAGTACCCTTTTCTATACCGGCCAAACGTAAATTATTATGTCTTATTTCTTCCAGGCGGCCGATGTTCTCGTCCGATGCGATGAACATGGCCAGCAACGGCCTACCCTCATTGGTGGTGCCAAACTGCTGCAGCTTTACATTTTTTGATGCCTGGGCAACGTATTTAAAATAATCAACAATACGATAGTGGGGGGTAAACTGATCCCCCAGTTTGTAGCCCAAAAATTCATCGGGCGATTGTATTTTTTGCGCAAAACCAGCTGAAACGGAAACAACAGCTATTAAAATAAGGAGTAGCTTTTTTATCATGATATATTAAGGATGCGGATTAGAGTTACGCTAATATCCGAAATTATTTGTGTGATATTGCATAATGCAACCCACTCATTGTAAATTAAAAGATACAATGTTGCGAATAACAGATGTGCAAATGACCTCACATAAATATTCTGCTAATTCTAAATTTCTATAAATTCTGATTCGGACATCAATTTGAAATCCGCACATTTGCATATCTGCACATCTATAATCCTCTCAGCAAAACATGACTCCACAAGATGCCCTTCAAAAATATTTCGGTTACAGCAATTTCAGGCATCACCAGGAGGCTATTATTCACCATGTTTTAAACAAGCAGGATGTAATGGCCCTGATGCCTACCGGTGGCGGGAAATCATTATGCTATCAGCTGCCCGCGGTGTTGCTTAATGGACTTACCATCGTGATATCACCGCTTATTGCTTTAATGAAAGACCAGGTAGATAGCCTGAATGTGAGCGGTATACCAGCAGCATTTTTAAATTCGGCCCAAACGCCTGATGAGCAGCGGCGACTGGTTGAAAAATTGAAGCACAACCACATAAAACTGCTTTACCTGGCGCCCRAACGTTTATTCGGTGCCGAAAACAGGTTGGTTCCTTTTCTGAAAACGTTAAACGTTGTACAGATCGCTATTGATGAGGCGCATTGCATCTCTCAATGGGGACATGATTTCCGCCCGGAATACCTGATGCTGGCTCAGTTAAAAAAGGAGTTCCCCAACGTACCCGTCATCGCACTTACCGCCACTGCCGATAAGCTCACTCAAAAAGATATCCTCGAAAAACTGAACCTTAACAGGCCTGCCGTATTTGTATCGTCATTTAACCGGGCCAATATCATGTATAGGGTAATCCCCAAAAAGAACAGCTTTAAACAGCTTATCGCTTTTTTAAATGAGCGCCCGGATGAATCGGGCATTATATATTGCCTTTCCCGCAAATCAACAGAGGATCTGGCAGCCGATCTTAAAGATGAGGGTTTTGAGGCAGAAGCCTATCACGCGGGCCTGAACAATGAGGTAAAAGCCCGCAACCAGGAAGCTTTTTTGCGCGATGATGTAAAGATCATTGTAGCCACCATCGCTTTTGGCATGGGGATCAACAAATCAAATGTGCGCTATGTGGTGCATATGGATCTGCCTAAAAACATTGAGGGCTATTACCAGGAAACCGGTCGTGCCGGGCGCGATGGTTTAGCCTCCGAAGCCCTGCTCCTGTATTCGCCGGGCGATGCGGGTAAGCTGCAGCATTTTGCGCGCATTGAAGGCAATGAAGAGCAAAGCCGGATCATGCTTAACAAGCTGAACGATATGGTGAAATATTGCCAGTTGCAGGCTTGTCGCAGGCAATACCTCATGAATTATTTTGATGAGGCTTTTCCGCCAAACTGTGGTTCATGTGATGTTTGCCTTACCGAGTTTAAACGCTTTGATGGTACGCTCATCGCCCAAAAGGCATTGTCCGCAGCATCCCGACTAAATGAACGGTTTGGAGTTAATTACGTAATAGATTTTTTACGCGGATCAAAAAACGAAAAGATTCGCGAAGAGCATAAACAGCTTAAAACCTACGGCATTGGTGCTGATATCAGCAAAACCGACTGGCAACGTTACCTTCGCGAGCTGATCACGATGGAATACTTACTGGTAACCGATGATGGCTACCCCGTAGTAAAACTAACCAACAAAAGCGCCGCGGTACTAAAAGGTATACAAAAGGTGGAGTTTATTGAAAGCGAGGTTACGGAAGATACTCATGTTAATGAACCGGCACCACCGCACGAGGCAGAACTGCTAAGCCGGCTGAAAAATGTCCGTAAAGATATCGCCGAGGGCGAAAACGTGCCGGCTTATATTATAGTATCCGATGCTACCCTGCTGGAAATGGCTACCTTCCTGCCTCAAAGTTTGGATGAGTTGCGTTTGATCTCGGGTTTTGGCGATATTAAACTGGCCCGTTATGGCCGCGAACTATTGCAGCCGGTTAAAGACTATTGCAAAAACAAAGGCCTGGAATCCAAAATAGCTTATAAATCGCCAAAAAGGGAGCGCAAACCAAAAACAGACAAGGTTGAACGCGCGGCACGAACTGCAAAAATACGCAAAACCAATGATACCCGTACCGAAACTTTTACCATGTATCGCCATGGCAAAAGCGTGACTGAAATAGCTGCACAACGCGGATTATCGCCCATGACTATTGAGGGCCATTTGAGCCATTTTATTGAATCGGGTGAAATAGATATATTGGAGATCGTATCCCAGGAAAAGATCCCCGTTATTAAAGATGCGGTGGAGAGCTATGGCCGCGAGATGCTATCGCCATTAAAGCAAGTTTTGGGCGATGATTACAGTTACGGCGAAATTAAAGCTGTTATAAGCTGGATGAATAAAAACGAAATACTTTAAACTGAGTTAGTTATTTAAGATTCATTTCAATTAAGAGCAAAAAATGTCATTTCGAATGAGCAAAGGGTAGGATTGAGAAGTGGGGCGAGGAGAAATGACATGATTTTTGATCTGTTTTTTAATCAATCACTAAGTACATAAATTTTAATAATTTTTATTCTGTCACTAAACACGTTAATTTAACTTTGTTTACACAACCGTAAAACGGAGCACTAAAACATGACCGCTACCCAACAACTTTACCAACTATACCTGCAACACCCCGTTATTAGTACCGATACCCGGAAAATTGACGCCGGCAGTATTTTTTTTGCCTTAAAAGGCGATAAGTTTGATGCCAATACCT
This sequence comes from Mucilaginibacter sp. P4_E8, assembly GCF_056401495.1. Lineage (NCBI taxonomy): Bacteria > Pseudomonadati > Bacteroidota > Sphingobacteriia > Sphingobacteriales > Sphingobacteriaceae > Mucilaginibacter > Mucilaginibacter sp. P4_E8. The sequence goes on along the minus strand of NZ_JBFUJG010000054.1, from coordinate 19,567 downwards.
TTGCTCAAAAGGCCATTGAAATCGGCGCTGCCTATGCCGTAATTGATAACCCGGAATACCAATCAGGCGAACAATACCTGTTGGTTGATGATGTATTAACTACGCTACAGGATCTGGCCCGATATCACCGCCGTCAACTGCAGATCCCTGTGATCGGGCTTACCGGTACCAATGGTAAAACCACAACTAAGGAACTGATCAACGCGGTATTATCACAGCACTTTAAAACCCAGGCCACACAAGGCAATTTAAATAACCATATAGGTGTGCCACTCACCATATTAACTATTGATGCCACGCATGAAGCGGCCGTAATTGAAATGGGCGCCAATCACCAGAAAGAAATTGAACTGCTTTGCAGCATAGCGCAACCATCGCATGGGCTCATTACCAATGTTGGCAAGGCCCACCTGGAAGGCTTTGGCGGAATAGAGGGTGTTAAAAAAGGCAAGGGAGAGTTGTATGATTATTTGGGGGGAGCGGGGAGCGAGTGGCGAGGTTCGGGGGAAGAGGGATCTTACGTTTTTATTAATAGCGATGATGCTGTGTTAATGGAAATGGCTAATGCGCGGGGATTGAGTAAAGTGATTTATTACGGTAGCAATGGTAGCAACAACCTCATCAGTGGTCAAATAGTGGAAAACGCGCCATTACTTACCCTGCAATGGACCAATAATATAAGCGGTGAAAGCCATACCGTAAAAACACAGCTTACCGGCGCTTATAATCTGAGTAATATACTGGCAGCTATCAGCATAGGCACTTATTTTAAACTGACAGCGGATGAGATCAATAGCGGGATTGAAGATTATCAGCCCAAAAACAACCGCTCGCAAATTGTGCAAACCGCTACCAACATCCTCATTTGCGATTATTACAATGCCAACCCCAGCAGCATGTTTGTAGCTATTGAAAACATTGGCAAGATAGATGCGAAACGCAAAGTGCTTATTTTGGGCGATATGTTTGAGATGGGCCAGGAATCACCAGCTGAACATGCTGCCGTGATTCAAAAAGCCCTGGATACACCGGTTGATGAACGTATATTTATTGGGAAAGATTTTTTAAGTCAACAATCAAAAGTCAAAAGTCAAAATTTGAATGTTACATTTTATCCTACTGCCGAGGATGCCATTTTGGGCTTAAGGGCTAATCCTATAAAAAACTCCACCATACTGATCAAAGGATCAAGAGGCATGGCTTTGGAGCGCTTGGTGGAGTTGTTTTAATGCGAAATTTCTTGTTTTTATAATTAATTTTTTCTTTAAATTTGATTATGAGCACATTAGTAGTATACCCACAAAACGATGCGCAGGAAAAGGCAGTTAAAGCTGTACTTGAAGCCCTGCAAATTAACTTTGAACAGATGGCAGATGAAGCAGCGTACATTCTGTCGCCTGCAGTAGTTTACAAAACTGAACAAAGCAAAGAGGAAACAAAACCGAGCAGAAAACCTGCGACAGATATAAACAACATCTGGAAATTATAATTTTCTGAAGGCTATTGGCAATTTAGATTGTTTGAAAAATCATACAGTCCTGATATAGAACTGCAATTCCCAAATCACTGCAATACCAGTTCTGCTACCTCCTCGCCTACCAAACTCCCCATGGCCACCCCCATGCCATTGCAACGTACAGCGCAAAATATGTTAGGTTGCACTTGTTTTACAATCGGCGTAATTTCTTCTCCAAAACCCATGATGCCACTCCACCAGTAGTCAATTTCCGTTTGCTGACCAGGAAGGATCACCTCGTTCAGATAGCTAATTAATTTTTCCTTAACGGTATCGGTATGCCCAAAATCCCACGTTTCCTCAGCTTTATAGTCCAAGTTACGGCCGCCGCCAAACAGTACACGCCCATCAATATTGCGGAAGTAGTAATAGCCCTCGTTAAAATGATAGGTGCCTTTTAGTTTTAAACCGGGTACAGGCTTGGTAACCAGCACTTGCCCCCTTCCTGGAATTACCTTTAGTTCAGGGAAAAGCTGACTGGCAAAAGCATTGGTGGCCAGGATCACTTTACCCGCTTTAAAATTCCCTTGCGATGTAGTGAGGCTAATATGGTTGCCCTCTTGTTCCATTCCTGATATGGAGCAGTTATTTAAAACCAGCACCCCTAAATTATATACCTTATATAATAAGGTTCGCATCATTTTGCCGGTATGCAGCTGTCCCTCATAGGGGTTATATATTATATGGCTAACTTTATTAAAGCCAAAATCTGCAATTTTAGCATCTGCAACTGCATAAATGTCAGGTTGGTCAATGGCTTGTTTTAATAAATTATTAAGGCGGTCAATTTGGTCAATACTACCTTTAGCGGCTTCCGTTTCATCCTCCATAAATAACTCGTGCCCGCCGTGTTGCCGGTAATCAATGTTAGCGTCGCCCAGGTTTTCTCTTAAACGCTGCAGGCCACGCCATTTATAAGCTACCAAACGCATGGCTTCGTCTTCGGATGATTGATTTATAGTAGAAATTTGCTCGGAAACTGTACCAAAACAGGCAAAACCAGCGTTTTTAGTACTGGCACCCGATGGTAAAAAGCCGCGCTCCAAAACCAAAACCTTTAAAGTGGGCTGCCGCTTTTTTAAATGCAGGGCGGCGCTTAAGCCAACCAGGCCACTGCCGATAATAATTACATCGGCGTGATCAATAAACGCGGTGCGCTCCCAGTATGAAAATGAAGGTTCCATTTAAATCAAAAGTAGAAATTGCATTGCACTCTTGAACACATAAAAATAACAATACGTGAAAAATTCAAAATTCAAAAGCCTTGGCATTACGCACATTTTAACTTTTAAACTTAAAATCGGAATACTTTTTGAATAGATAAAATATATTGATGATCATTTTGACTTTTTACATTTAACTTTTGACTTACAACATATGAATCACCTATCATTAATTATGGGATACATTGGCTACAATTCGGCCTGGTTCCTGATGATTGCGATCGCCCTTGTAAGCTTTATAGTACAGTGGCGATTCAGAAGTAAATTTAAACAATACTCGGAGGTGGCCTTACTGTCAGGACTTTCGGGCCAGGAGGTAGCGGTAAAAATGCTGCGTGCCCATGGCATATTTGATGTACAGGTAGTAACTGTTGAAGGACAGCTTACCGACCATTACAACCCCGAAACAAAAACGGTTAATTTAAGCCCCGATGTTTATCACAGCCGCAGTATAGCCGCTGCTGCTGTTGCCGCCCACGAGTGCGGACACGCCGTACAGCATGCACAAGCGTATGCCTGGTTAACCTTCCGCTCAACCATGGTACCGGTTATCAATATAGCCTCCACTTTAACTCAGTGGACTTTATTTATTGGTATCATGCTGCTGTTTTTTGCCAATAGCCCTTATGTATTGGCTATAGGGGTTGCAGCACTGGCGCTGGTAACTTTCTTTAGTTTTATAACGCTACCTGTTGAGTTTGATGCAAGCCGCAGGGCACTGGCATGGCTCAATAATAACTACAGCATTATGCAAACCACCGAAGAACACGAGCAAGCTAAAGACGCACTTTGGTGGGCTGCTATGACCTATGTTGTTGCCGCGTTAAGCGCTTTGGCTACACTGGTTTATTATGCTTCGTTTCTTTTTAACAGACGAAACTAAAGCCCTCCAGCCCCCTAAAGGGGGAGTTTTTAAAATCTTATTTAATACTATAAACAAAGCCTGATTGATAAATTAACCAGGCTTTGTTTATTTATATACTATTGCATATCAACAAATTATTTTTTGATGAAGCTTTCATGAAGCACTGTAAAGCGCAATACGAATCTTAATGTAATATTCATGTTACGGGTTTAGGTTTGATCTAAAATTTATCGGACATGAAAAAAATAGTAAAAATGTTAATGATACTTTTAATAGTATCCTTAGCAGCAATTAAAACCTATGCGCAGGTAAGTATAGGCATATCAGTAAGGCTCGCACCTCCGGCTTTACCTACCTATACCCAACCCCCATGCCCTGTTGATGGCTATTTATGGACTCCCGGCTATTGGGCATATAATGAAGATGGCGGATACTATTGGGTTCCGGGTGTTTGGGTAGCCCCGCCAAGACATGGTTATTTATGGACACCCGGCTACTGGGGCTATGATGGTGCCATATATGTTTACCATGAAGGTTACTGGGGCAGGCATATTGGTTTTTACGGCGGTGTAAATTATGGTGGTGGCTATATTGGTACCGGCTATGTTGGCGGCAGGTGGTCGGGCAACTCGTTCCATTACAATACAGCCGTAGTAAATGTAAATACTACGGTGGTGCATAATACCTACGTAAACAAAACTGTTATTAATAATGTAACTGTAAATAATCATACCAGCTTTAACGGCCCCGGTGGCGTTGCCGCTAAACCGCGCCCTGAAGAACAGGCTGCAGCACGTGAGCAACACGTTCAACCAACCAACGAACAGCTCACCCATCGTCAGGTTGCCGGTAAAGACCGTAGCCAGTTTGCAAGTGTTAATAATGGTCACCCAGCTACGGCGGCTATGAATAAGGTAAACGGAAAACGTTTTAACCCTGAAGGCCATACTGCCAAAACCTCGGCAGCAAACGGGGCAAATGATAATGCCGACAGAAATCAACATAAACAAGCAGACAATAACAATGACCGCACTGCCGCTAAACAAGATGGGGCGGATAAAACAGGATCACGCGGAACGGCTAATAATACTGCAGAAAAGCCACATCACCGCCCCAACGCAGGTAATGCTGCGGGCAACAGGCCGAATGAGGGCAGTAACAGGCAGCCGGCACAAAACCATCACAGCAACACTAATGCAGCAAGGCAGCACGAACAACATGCAGCCCCTGCAAGGCAACATGAAAATGCAAAACCTGAAGAACACGAAAAGCACAGGTAATTCTCTTTCCCCAAACAACTAAATAGATATAAAAGCAAAAGCCTGGTTGAATTATCAACCAGGCTTTTTATATTTTCATCAATTCCCCCCCTTAGGGGATTAGGGGGTTAATTCATTCTGTATGGAGCTATCAGATAAAACTCAGGGATCTGTACATTAAAAGAGGCATTGTCCATTAAGCGGGTCATCTGGTACTCGCCTTTCATACTGCCCATATCTGTTTTTAGGTTGCAGCCAGATACATATTCATGCGCATGACCGGGTTCAATAACCGGTTGCTGACCTACCACCCCTTCGCCTTCTACTTCGCGTTTTGCGCCGTTCGAATCAAAAATATACCAATGCCTGCTGATCAGTTGTATGGCATAATTGCTCATGTTTTCAATGTTCACTTTGTAGGCAAACATAAAGTGGTCATTAGCCGGATTAGAATATTCTGGCTGATATATGGTTTCGATGGAAACCTTAACACCTTCAGTTATAGTGGTAACCATGTGAATCGTCTCTGTTTAAATTCAAATATAAAGTATCTAAACAAATATTACGCCATTTCAATGGCATATTTTTCATCAATTTCTGCTAAAATTTCGTGTAATTCTTCTATAGTACCGGCTGTTACCAGTTTCATGCGATATTCTTTAAAGTGATCAATGCCTTTAAAGTAGTTGGAGTAATGTCTGCGCATTTCAAAAACACCTGTTTTAGGGCCTTTCCATTCTACTGATTTTTGCAGATGTGTGGTACATGCAGCAATACGCTCACTTATGGTTGGTTTATCTAAATGTTCGCCTGTTTTAAAGAAATGCTTGATCTCCCTGAATATCCATGGATAACCAATAGCAGCCCGGCCTATCATCATGCCATCAACACCAAATTCCATACGCCAATTGGCAGCCTTTTCGGGCGAATCAATATCACCATTACCAAAAATGGGGATTTGAATGCGTGGATTTTTTTTAATATCTCGTATAAGTGCCCAATCGGCCTCGCCTTTATACATTTGCGCACGTGTGCGACCATGAATAGTGAGGGCTTTTATCCCCACATCCTGCAAACGTTCGGCAACCTCGTACACATTTTTAGTATTATCATCCCAGCCTAAACGCGTTTTTACGGTTACAGGCAGGTGCGTTGCATTAACTACAGCTTTGGTCATGGCCACCATTCTGTCAATATCCTGCAGCAGGCTGGCGCCAGCGCCACGACAAGCCACCTGTTTTACAGGACAGCCATAATTAATATCCATCAGGTCGGGACCCGCTAATGAGGCAATTTCGGTGGCCTCGCGCATATGGTCAATGTCGCTGCCAAATATCTGGATGCCTATAGGGCGTTCATACTCAAAAATATCCAGCTTTTGGCGGCTTTTGGCGGCATCGCGAATCAATCCTTCTGACGAGATAAACTCAGTGTACATCATATCCGCGCCGTTTTGCTTGCACACGTAACGGAAGGGAGGATCACTCACATCTTCCATCGGCGCCAGCAACAGCGGGAACTCTCCTAAATCAATATTTCCTATTTGTACAGACATGCTTATCTTTAGCGGTGCAAAAATACGAATTTTACTTCAAATGATACAAGAACCCATAAAGGAGCTTACGCCCCGGCAAACACAAACACATCCATCGGTGCAATTGATAATTTTAATAGCCGGTACTATCCTTTCATTGATCATATTCGGAGCGCTGGCATTCGGGATCATTTGGGTTATGTATGGCTCCAAAACACTCACCGATGTTGGAAGCTTTAACCTCAGCAATAAAAATACCATAAACGGCCTTTGGATATTACAAATAGTGAGCACTACCATTCCATTATTTGTTGTTCCGGTACTTTTTGCCAAATTTATTGTTAACGATACGTCAAATTATTTAAAACCAACCTTCAAGTTCCCATCTATTTTATTGCTGCTGGTATTTTCCATCATGTTGTTTTCATCACCTGTTATGGAAGTATTGGTTAACATCAATCAAAAGCTAACCCTCCCGGCTCCGCTTAAAGCAGTAGAAGATATTATGCGTGCGATGGAGCAGCAGGCCCAAAAAGCCACAGATGCCATGTTAACCATGAACTCGGTAGGCTCCATGCTTTTTGCTGTTTTTGTTGTTGGCTTATTAACTGCGCTTGCCGAAGAATTTCTATTTAGGGGATGTGTACAGACCATTTTTGTTAAGTGGACAAAAAACACCCATGCCGCTATCTGGATAACCGCTATTTTATTCAGCGCTTTTCACATGGAGTTTTTCACGTTTTTGCCGCGTGTGGCCCTGGGTGTTTTCTTTGGCTATTTTGTAGCCTGGAGCGGTAGCATCTGGACGGGTGTTTGGGCGCATTTTTTAAACAATGGTTCGGCAGTAGTGATAACTTACCTTTATCAGCATAAAATAATAAACTTAAATCCCGATGATCAACACGTATTTAATTATAGCAGCTATGCTTTTAGCTTGATAATTATTTTAATTTTGCTTTACATATACAGGAATATCGCACTCAAAAGGCCCATGTTTGATTATTAATGGAAAAAGGCTGGATCAAAATTTTTACATCATCCAATTTTTATCAATCAGAAATTGTTAAGCAAGTGCTTACCAGGCATCATATTGACACCGTTTTATTAAACAAACAAGACTCATCGCACAAGGCCTTTGGCGATATTGAAGTTTACATTCACCAGGAGGATTTTAGCAAGGCCATTGAGATCATGATCCTCAATCAAATTAATTTATGAAAGTACGCGCCATCACCGGCTTTTTTTTTGTTATAGTAATGATTGCTTCCAATTTATTGGGACCATATGTTTTTAGTGTATTTTATCTTTTACTTGCTTCATTTAGCCTATTTGAGTTTTATAAGCTGATAAAACAAAATACAGCAAAGCCCAATGTTGTTACAGGACTAATTTATGGTGCACTCCTCTTTGCCGGAGTGGCCATGTACATTTATTCTGCACAGTTTGCTTTGCCCGTTTTAAACGACAGCCATATGGCTATAAAGGTACTGCTTTTGCTCCCTTTAGCCGCTGCTGCCATATTTATACGGGAACTTTATAAAAAAACAGCTGCCCCATTCAGCAATATCGCATTTACCTTTTTGGGGATCTTATTTGCGGTAATACCATTTACGTTTTTTCATGCACTGGCTTTTATCAATGGTAGTTTTAATTTTCATATCCCCATGGCATTTTTGATCATGCTTTGGAGTAACGATACCGGAGCCTACCTGGTGGGCAGCAAAATGGGCCGTACAAAGTTATTTGAGCGGCATTCGCCCAAAAAAACATATGAAGGCCTGATAGGCGGTATTATCATTAGCGCCGTTGCAGCATTAATACTGGGCCATTATTATAATGAACTTAGCTGGAAACAATGGGTTACCATAGCTATACTCATATCCTGTTTTGGAACCCTGGGCGATCTGGTGGAATCTATGTTTAAACGCAGCATCAATGTAAAAGACAGCGGGGGCATATTACCAGGTCACGGAGGTTTGCTGGATAGGTTTGACGGATTATTAATGGCAGCTCCTATTGTTTATGCATACCTGTACTTCATTTCAAATTAGTAATTTTGTAATAAATCATCCATACTATGACCATTCATAAAGAAGGCTATACCTCACTTGCGCTGAGCATACTGTTCATTTTTATTTTAAATGCGCTCATCCAGTTTTATTATCCGGAGGCACATACTTTAAAATGGATCATCTACATTTTTTCGGCACTGTTCTTTTTGGTGATACTGCAGTTTTTCCGCAGTCCCTTCCTTGATATCAGTACTGACGAAACAACAGTACTTTGCCCTGCCGACGGCAAGGTTGTAGTGATTGAAGAAACAGAAGAAACCGAATACCTGAAAGATAAACGTATCCAATTGTCGGTTTTCATGTCGCCAGTTAACGTGCACGTAAACCGTAATCCCATATCGGGCGTGGTAAGCTATTTTAAATACCATAAAGGCAAATACCTGGTGGCCTGGCACCCCAAATCATCAACCGAAAACGAGCGTACTACTGTTGTTGTTCAAAACAGCGAGGGTGTATCTGTACTGTTCAGGCAAATTGCCGGTGCATTGGCCCGCCGTATTGTATGGTATGTGAAAGAAGGTGATATTGTTGAGCAGGGACAGCAATTTGGCTTTATCAAATTTGGGTCGAGGGTTGATGTGTTTTTGCCGTTAGGATCAAACGTGTTGGTAAACATTGGCGATGTAGTAAAAGGTGGCCGTACCATATTGGCCGAATTGCCCAGTGCACTAACCGATGTTACCAAAGAAGAGCCTGCCACTGAAGCTGTACCTATGGAAAGCCTGAGCACCCCTACAGAAGCTCCTGTTGCTGATGCCGAACCAACCATTATAGAGAACGCAGAAAACCAGGAGGACTTGCCGCTGGTAATTGATCACCCTAAGGCCGATGAGGCCGAAAAACCAGCAAAGAAAGCCGCACCAGCTAAATCAACAAAAACAGGTGCAGCAAAAACCTCCAAAGACAAAAAAGAGTAATTACTTTAATTGCATATCATATGAAGAGCCGGATTTATGATCCGGCTTTTTGCGTTATGGCATAGTTGCCTGTGAGGACACGGGCAATGGAAAAAACTGAAGTCATCCCGAATTTATCTCGGGATCTCATCTGCGTGGTACGGCATTGCGTGTGGGGTGCTGAAACAAATTCAGCATGACAGCAATATTTTAATCAGGGTAATCTTTTAATCCTAAAAATCAAGGTTCAGACAAACGACTGTGCGAAGAGGCCCCGCCCACCATGCTTCGACAAGCTCAGCATGACAGCCTATATAAAAAATCGGCCATAAAAAAGGCCTTCCCGGGAAAAATCCAGAAAGGCCTTTTTAAATATCAAGTACTTATCCGCTATAAGCGGATACGGATAATTAAACTCTTTTTGATTTGATACGAGCTGCTTTACCGGTAAGGGCGCGCAGATAGTATAATTTAGAACGACGCACTTTACCGTGGCTGTTCACATCAATCTTATCAATGTTTGGAGAGTTAATAGGGAAGATACGCTCAACACCTATTCCGTTTGAAACTTTACGAACGGTGAATGTTTCGTTATTACCAGTACTGTTACGTTGTATAACAACACCTTGGTAAACTTGCACACGTTCTTTATTTCCTTCTCTGATTTTATAATGCACACTTACAGTATCACCAGCCTTAAAGGAAGGAAACTGCTTTTTTTCTACTGATTGCTCTTCAACAAATTTTACTAAATCCATGATTTTTAGCTCTTAAAGCGATTTTTAGCCCGTAAAAATCGGATTGCAATTATAGGGAAAATTTTTAATAAATGAAAGTGTATTTTAAAAATTTCCACATTTTGTATTTTACTAACAAAATACCGGTGGTTTTATTCTTCAGACTGCATCGTGGCAGGCCGTTTCTCCGTAAAAAAAGCAATCAGTGTATAAACCAACCCTATTACCAATAAATTGAATACAAAATTGATCAACGTATCACTTACCGAGTGCGAGCGGCTGTCGATATCTGCAAAGGTATATATTGCATACAAAAAAGCAATTACCAATATTACCCAGCCTATAGCCGATACCGGCAGATAAAAAATCCCCTTGCGTGTAAACCAGTTTAATTTCATGAGCTTAGTTTTTAATTGATGATATGTTTTCGGTCATTACGTAACTAATAAAAACACTTACTATGATGAGGCTAAGCAGTATTAGCACAATGTTCCATAGCCTTATTTTTATGGTGATATTAAATTCGCGGAATTTACTTTGGTTGGGGCCAAGCTTTTGAACCTGCACATGTATAATGGATAAGGCATTAATAACAATACACATTATTGGCAGTATAAATAGCACCAGCGGCCCTATAAAATCAACATACGGCACTTTTTCCAAACTGCTCAACAGCGTAAACATAGCTACAAACCAGCCCATGTTTACATGAAAGTAATAGTACATAAAAACACATATCAAAAAATAACAAGGCACTATCACCAGCCATACGCCCAGCGCAGCCGAGCGCTCAGCATTCATGATGGCCATTTTTACTGCTTTTTGGTGCGATGATGGGTTGGCATCGGGTACTTGTAAATTTTCCATTTTCTTTAAAAATTCGTCCTCGTTTTCCATGTTAATATCCTTATAATGCGCAGATTTGTTTTGGTTGCAGTGTTAAAGCATGTTTCTTAATTTTTCTAACCCTCTTGACAATAAAGATTTCACCGTGCCTTCGTTTTTACCTAATATCAGACTGATCTCGACATTAGTTTTTTGCTCAAAGTACCTCAGCGCTATTACCTCCTGGTATTTAATATCAAGTTTAAGCAGGTTTACGCGGATTTGGTTGTAATCTTCATGTTGCTGCAATTCACGTTCAATCATCTCCCGTTCATTATCCTGCTGCTGATGCAATAGTTTTTCCATATGTGGGTTTTCGAGTAATTGCTGCAATGATTGGGGTTGATATTTTTGCTTACGATAATACTGGTTAAGCTCGTTGGTAGCAATACGGTACAACCAGGCCGACAGGCTGATACCCCGCCAGCTAAACCGATGGATGTTTAAATACGCCTTTAAAAAAGTTTCGGCAGCAATATCTTTTGAAAGATCATAATCTGCCGTACGGCGAAATACATAACCAAAAACAGATGGGTACCAATTATCAAACACAACACCGAAAGCCATTGGGTCATGGTGGCATTGCTGTATCAGCTGTTTTTCTTGTTGAGGGTTCATGGTTGCTTATGTAATGCACTAAGGGCAATTACGTTGCAACCTAAAATTACAATTTATTTGGCCGGAAACTTTTTTCAAAAAGTTCTTGACTCTTACCCTGCGTCATACCATAGCTTTGTAATTAACAAATAGTTTAGGTGTATGAAAGTCAATTATTCTGTTAAACAAATTGCCCAACTGGCCGGGGTGAGTGTGCGCACGCTTCACTTATATGACCAGGTAGGTTTACTAAAACCAGCTGTACGTACACGTGCCGGTTACCGGCAATATGGCGAAGCAGAGTTATTAAGACTGCAGCAAATACTCTTTTACCGGGAGCTTGATATACCCCTTAAAGCGATAGCTGAAATTTTAAATGATCCGAATTTTGACCTGACTAAGGCATTAGCAGGCCATAAAACCGCCTTGCGGGTACGGCGTGACCGTTTAAGCACCTTGCTTAAAACTATTGATAAAACTATTATGAACCTAAAAAATAAAACCATGAACAATGCCGAAGAACTATATGAAGGTATGCCCAAAGAACAGGCTGCATCCTGGCGCCGGGAAGCCATAGATAAATGGGGCGAAGACACTGTGCTAAGATCGGAAAAAGCTTTGCTCGAAATGGATATGCTTGATCTTGACCAGCTAAAAGCAGACCAAAAAGATATTGTCCACCAGCTTCTGCTATTAAATAACAAAGCCCCGGAAAGTGATGAGGTGCAGGAGCAAATAGCCAGGCATTATGCCAATATCCGCAGCTTTTGGGGAGTGAGTGACCCGACCGACCTTAAAGCTGAAACCTACAAAGGCCTTGCTGAACTATATGTTGCCGATGAGCGCTATACTGCCAGTGATGGAAAAACAGATATGGAGTTTGCATCATTTATGCGTAAAGGGATGCTTTACTTTGCTGAGCATAATTTGAGGTAAGGAGTAATTATTCAGAAACGTTTGTCATTCTGAGCGTAGCGAAGAATCTGTTGTACGATTAGATTCTTCGCTACGCTCAGAATGACAATTAAAGCGGCTCATATTTTTTATTCCAACAGGTCGGGCCGGCGCGTTTTAGTGCGCTCAAGGGCTTGCTCAAAGCGCCACTTTTCAATTTCGGGAGTATTGCCGCTTAATAATATATCGGGGACTTTGTGTCCGTTCCAGTCGGCCGGGCGGGTATACACCGGCGCATCAAGCATATCATCCTGGAATGAGTCGGACAGAGCCGATGTTTCGTCGCTTAGCACACCTGGTATCAACCTGACCACTGCATCCACCAGAACGGCTGCAGGCAGCTCACCGCCCGATAGCACATAATCGCCAATAGAGATTTCGCGGGTTACATAAATATCACGGATCCGCTGATCTATGCCCTTATAGTGTCCACATAAAATAATAACGTTTTGTTTGATAGAAAGCTGGTTGGCTATGGCCTGGTTTAACCGCTCGCCATCGGGCGACATGAAGATCACTTCGTCATATTCCCTTTCGGCTTTTAGTTTTTCAATACAGGCCGCAAAAGGTGGTATCGTCATCACCATACCGCTGCCGCCGCCATAGGGATAATCATCTACGCTCTTTTGTTTACTGGTTGAGTAATCCCGCAGGTTATGCACATGGATCTCGGCTATCCCTTTTTTTTGCGCACGCTGTAAAATAGAATGAGCAAAGGGGCTTTCCAGCAAGCCTGGCAAAACGGATATGATATCAAAACGCATGTGCAAATATGCAGATTATTGATTGATGTGCGGATATGCAAATTTCAGATGTGCAGATGCTGGTCTGAATCAGAGTTTACAGAATCTCATAATTAAGGAGATGTGCTTGACATTTGCACATCTGAAATCTACATATCTGCACATCTGGTTTCATCACCCCCTATGCTGATAGATCCCCCATAAATTCCCGGCGGGATCAGTAAAATGAGCAGTGATCTCAGGGAAATCCTGACCTATGGGTTGGGTTATACTACCACCAATGGCTTTTATAAGCTCAACGGTTGCTTCGGCGTTATCAACCATGATGGATATTATAAAACCGGCTTCAGTCATGGGTTTACGACCTGTTACCCACATGCCGCTCACCTGGCCAACACCATCGTCAAAAGAGGTATGCCCACTATTATCCGCACGGATATGCCAGCCAAAAACTTTTTGGAAAAAAGTTGAAGATTCTGCAACATCATTTGCCGGGATCTCAACATAGCAGATCTTGCCATTGCCGTAGGTAGGTTCGTTTGCCATGATTCTAAGATTTACGCTATAAAAAAGTCTTTTATCCTTTGTCAAAAATCATTCCTCGTCTTATTTCTTGATTCTATCCCCTTGCTTCTCTCCTCAAATGGCTTTTTCAATAAGCCACTGATGGCCAAAGGGGTCAACCACTTCGCCCTGTCGGTACCCATAATCATAATCCTGCACCGGCGATAGTAAACGCGCGCCGCTCAGTACGGCCTGCTGAACCACGGAATGTACATCTTCAACAAAAAGACCGATTGTTACCGTAGTGGCATTATGCCTGTCCGGACTAACAGCAGCCGAATGCAGCGTTTGCTCATGTAAATGAAACAAAGCTCCATTTATACTTAATTCCGACACATGAATAGTGCCATCATCATTACCAAAACGCCGTAGCTCGGTAGCGCCGAAGGCGTTGATGTAAAAACTAATATCAGTTACACCATTAGGAATAACCAATTGCGGGGCAAAAGTTGGCTTGGTTTGCATAATTATATTGGTTTAATTAATCCTCATCATCCAATGTAAAAATTTCTTCGACCGGTTTGCTAAACACACGGGCAATTTTCAGCGCAAGTACGGTTGAGGGCACATATTTATTACTTTCAATAGTGTTAATAGTTTGGCGCGATACACCTATAATTTCGGCCAGCTCGGCCTGTGTTATATTTTTAATGGCCCGTTCAACCCTTATATTATTTTTCATGTTGCTGTTTACTCCTTAATTAAACGGTTATTCCGGAATATCTTCCACCTGAAACGGATAATAAAGAATACAAGGGGAACCAGTAAATTTAAAAACAATATATGCTCGGTGTCTGTAGAAAAAACCAGGCTGATGATCAAAAACAAATAATTTACATAAACAGCCCATTGTAACGAATCAAGACGTAGCTGTACTATTTGCTCATCTTCAATTTTCTCTTTTGAAAAAGCCGCAATAAATAAGCCCACAGCCATTAATAAAGTTGTTGAGATAAAAAACACGTGCCGGCTGTTAAAGATCCCGGTATCGGCATGAGCTCCGTGAAGATCAAAACCGATCTCATTTTTATACAACACAATAGGAATATGCACTACAACCAGTATATACCCTAAATACCGGCACCAGTAAGGAAATAAAAACAGCGGTTTCATAATTGTCAAATTTAAAGCTAAACTACTTCTCTTAATGAACGATTGAGGCGAAAGATGACCCACCTGAAACGAATAATAAAAAACACCAGTAGCAGCCATAAGTTAATCCCCACGATGTGTACCAGGTCAATACTATTTGTAAAAATTATGATCATTATAAACAGGATGTAAGTAAAATACATTGTCCACTGCAGCGAATCTAAACGCAATTGTATGATTTGCTCATCTTCAAATTTCTCTTTGGAAAAGGCCAAAAGCAGTAAACCGATTGTCACCACTAATGTGGCTATCACATTAAAAACATGGTCGGGACTAAACAAGCTGGGATTGTCTGGGAGCTTTATATGAACCCCGTGATCCATATAACCATGATAAAACATCTTTTTTGTAACCATTACAGGTATATATGCAAAAATCAATACATACCCTATAAAGCGACTTTTGTAAGGAAATAAGAACCGTGATTTCATAATTGTCAAGTTTGGCTTACCAAATGTAAAACAAACCTTACAAATGTCAAATATATTGGCAACTATATATCAGTTGGGACAAAGATAAAATACCGTCGCTTTATTTTTTCTCTTGGACAAGATTTCCCCATAAGTCAGATTGAGTCATAGGCTTTGGCTTTGCAGCATCTATGTCATTTAAAGTTTTAAATGCAATACCATTTAAAAAATTGTCAACATTCGAATAATCATATTCAAATATATATTGTTCTGAATGTAAAAATAACTCTGGATAAGCCAAAATACATTCAGTTGTTTCAAAGTCAGCGCAAACCGGATAAAAGGTTCTCTTATCCAATGTCATGATTACATCTACTTTTTTGGTAAATCCTGTCATAGCAATCATATAGTCCTTTGAAATCCACTGTCTGGCCATACCGTAGTCTTGTGTTTCAAACCCTAATTCTTTTGCCTTTGCATGTAGGGCAGTCTTTTCTAAATACGGTTGCATTTTGATATTAAATTGTAGTGAAGTTTMAATATCAAAACTTAAAAATTCAACATTATTACTATCTAAGACTTTTAAAATTCTATTTACTTGGGCTTGTTCAGTTTCTTTAGTTAAAACTTCACCAACTGTAATGGTAGATATAAAAATTCTTCGGTCATTTTTTTCTGCTGTTTGTGACGTGCAAAGGTAAGTAAGTAGTTTTTTTGCAAATAACATATATGGATCATTAGAGCCATTTTGAGCACGGAATAAAGCCAGTATTAGCCCAGTATCGATGAGTATGGTTTCCCAATCTCTTACGTTCTTTTTATCTACTTGCATATATATTATTCAGAATGTCCTCTATAGTATGGGTATCCTTTAATATTTCTAAATCAATAAATTCAGAATTTTTTAAATTATCTATTAAGTTTCCTTTACTCACAGAAGTGAAAGAAAGCAATTCAGAATTAATTATATGTCCATCAGCAGAAGATCGTTTTTGCCTTAACTCAACCCTTAATTTATGTGTGCCGTAAAATGGCTTTAACTCCAAATCTTGATCTTTTGAAATAAAGATTTTGTAGTTTATTCCATCGATATATATATGTTTTTTTGCACTTGTCAATGTGGAGCTACCTAATTCTGATAAAACGCCATAAACTGTATCGGTTGAGTAATAAAAGCTTGTTATTTGCTTTTTACCGATTTCATTTATTGCGGCTACCTCTTTATCATCCTTGTCGTATACAGTTAAATAAAATTTACCCCCTAATATTGACTTTAGGGAAACAGCATATTTTTTTTGTTCATAGGTTAATGCATCAATATCTAATTGTTCGATATTTTTATGAACAGTTAAGAAATTCTCATATAAACCGTTGTCTTTTGTATAAAAGTCTAAGGCGTAGCAATTCCCTCTTATTTGCCCCAGTGTTACCTTATGCCCTGTCCCATTATCAATGGCATTATAAAGCGTTTTAAGCAAATCACCAATTTTATCCACAGAAATGCCATTTTCTTTGTTCAAAGAATGCACATCATCATCTATTTTGATTGAAAACTTTATCATGGCTTAACAAATATATGTATAACGTTTATTTATCTACTATAAATATAGTAAAAATATAACTAATTAACAATCAAATAGTTAAATATATTTCCAAATAAATTAGGTAGTTATTGGGACAAACATTATATTTGTATAAATAAACCAAGTCACCATGACCACGCAATTTAAAAGCCTCTTACAAGTATTAGATTATTTCCAAGAGGAAAGCACATGTATTAGCTATTTGGCTCAATCCCGTTGGGGTAATGAACCTGCTTGCCCTCATTGTGGTAACGTTGGTGCTTATGTAACTAATCGTGGTTATAAATGCAAAGCAAAGGAGTGTGCAAAGAAGTTTAGCGTTACTACAGGTACAATATTTGAAAACACCAAGATTTCTTTACGTACATGGTTTGCTGCAATGTATCTATGTACTGCTCACAAAAAAGGTGTAAGTTCTTTACAATTGTCACGTGATTTAAATCTTACTCAAAAAACAGCATGGTTTATATTACACCGTATACGTGAAATGCTGAATAATAATCAAGCAGAGCAATTAGACGGAACAGTTGAAATTGATGAAACCTATGTAGGCGGTTCGCTTAAAAATAAAAGCAATAGAAAGCGTAAGGCATTGCGTGAAGCAAATGAACAGTGGGCGCAAAAAACCTCTGTTGTTGCTATGTTACAGCGTGACGGTGAAGTTAGAACAAGAGTATTAAAAGCCAATAGCGTTAAGTATAGCGATGTATTACCACTAATACAGCAACACGTTTCTGAAACCTCTTTAATCATTACTGATAGTTCAACTATGTATGGTGGCCTTAAAAACTCTTACAAGCACGAAACCGTTAACCACGTGCAAAAAGAGTATGCGAGGGGTGCAATGCACACTAATAATATTGAAGGGTTCTTTAGCCACCTTAAAAGGGGCATATATGGCATTTATCATCAGGTATCCCCTAAACACCTACACCGCTATTGTAATGAGTTTGGATACCGTTACAATACCCGTAAGATAAATGATGTGACACGCTTTGAAGATGCTATCAAAAACGTTAATAACACCCGCTTGACTTATGCTAATTTAATTAAGTAAGTTTGTATATGGCAAAAGAAAAGAAAAAATCAGAACCAAAACCGAGGGCTGAAAAGTATGAGGAAAAGGTAAAGTTTGATGGTACTTTAGAGCAGATGATAAAAATGGCAGGCAATACCAAGATACTGTCTAAAAAAGATAATTCTAAATAAATTCCTCACATTAAAATTAAAATATACCACGTTATTTAAGTATATTTAAGTATCGGTATATTTGCAGAAAATTAGACAAAATGGTAGAAGTATTTCACTTTGATGAAACAAAAGAGAGTTTTGAAACCCACTCAAAAGAGAATGGTTTTACATATTGGAGTGCAAGAAAATTAATGGAGTGTTTGGGATATCAAAATTGGAATACTTTCAATCAAGTTATTAGCAAGGCAATGACAACTTGCAATACTTTGAATTTGCCATTAATGCATAATTTTGAACAACGGATGGTTGATATAAATGGTTCATTTGTTGTTGATTTCAAATTATCAAGATTCGCTTGCTATTTGATTTCTATGAATGGAAATATCAAAATGCCCCAAGTCGCAAAGGCACAGGCATATTTCGCCACGCTTGCTGGAGCTGTACAAGATTATAGGATTGAATCAGAAAGAGTAGAAAGATTACAAATTAGAAATGAGGTATCTGAAAGGGAATCAACCTTAAGTGCGGTTGCTTTTAGTTCTGGTGTTATTAACTATGCATTTTTTCAAAATGCAGGTTATATGGGTATGTATAATAAGAACATAAAACAATTAAAGGCAGTAAGAAAAATAGATGAAAAAAGGACGCTTTTGGACTTTATGGGTAAAGATGAATTAGCTGCGAATCTGTTTCGCATTACTCAAACAGAACTTAAAATAAAGAACGAAAGCGTTTATGGTCAGTCAGGGCTTGAAGTTGCCGCTCATACAGTAGGCAAACAGGTTAGGAAAGCGATGATAGAAATAAATAACATTACACCCGAACAATTGCCTAAACATGAAGATATAAAAGAAGTTAAAAAGGGCATTAAGGCAACAAATAAAACTTTGTCAAAAATCCCTAAGAAAAAGTTAAATAGCTAAATTTTAAACCCCTTAACCAAGGGGTTTTTTAATGAAATAATATGGTCGATTTATTAAAAGAATGCTTGGTTACCGCATATATCCGACAAGGTTCATTTAAAATARACGAGAGTGGTATACACGCTTCATTTCATACTTGGGGGTCATGCATTTTTGATGGCAAGCAAATAACAGTAGCTATAGTAGAAGATGCAAGCGGAAAAATTTTGTGCGCCCCACCCGATTATTTAGAATTTATAGAAAACACAAAATTTCCAACAGGACAAAAGCAGAAAACCTAAAAACAATCTTGTCCCAACTCGCATTTTAATAAATAATTTCACTAATGGTCCTGTTTTGGGCAGAAAATTGACTGTTTAGCACAAAAAAACTTTTCAGTTTTTACCCTAAAAACACATTCGTGTTTTTACATTTATTTTTAAAATTCATTGCTTCGTGGTAGCTTGTATTGGCACAATTAAGC
>NZ_JBFUJG010000053.1:0-35761 GCF_056401495.1 Mucilaginibacter sp. P4_E8 | reverse complement strand
GCCCACTCCAGCGTCAGGTCGAAATTGGTAAAGGTTTCCTTTGTCAGGAAATCAACATTTGGCACTCCGGTTTGGGCAATCAGAGCTCCATTTTCAATTTTCCACGCTTCAAATGGGAAAGAGTCCATCTTGTAACCTCGCAGTTCCGTTACCGATTTGCCGTTAAACAGATAATGCCACTGATGAGTTTGCTGCCCATAGCTCATGCCAATTGTACCAGACAATAGCAGGAGTAAAAAGAATGTTTTTTTCATAGCCGTTTAAACCAGGTTCTTTTTAATATAAGTTATACTTTGGGTAATGCTGTCGTAAGGGTCGGCCGGGCATTTATCCTGTTCCACAAAAAAGTATTTTAGGCCGGCTTTACCGGCATGTTTAAATATCTTTTTAAAATCAATAGTACCGTTACCTACCTCCGTAAACATCCTGTTTGCCGTGTTATCCATATCCTTGATATGCCATAAAGGAAAACGGCCCGGATGTTCACTGATGAGCGCTATGGGGTCCTGATTGGCTTTAGTTACCCAGTATAGGTCCATTTCCATTTTTACCAGTTCTTTATCGGTATTCGCCAACAGAGTTTCATAGGGATATTTACCATCCTCCTGGATAAATTCAAAATCGTGATTATGGTAGCAAAGCTGGATACCCGCTTTTTTACAGGTTTCGCCTGCCTTATTAAAATCATCAGCTATTTTTTTATAATGCTCTAACGTTCCGCGTTCTGGTACCGAAAGAAAGGCGCAAACCATATACTTGACACCTACAGCAGCGGCATCATCCACTGCCCTGCCCCAATCGTTCAGGATGGTTCCTTTTGGAGACGATCCGTTTACCTGTTCCTCGCCCAAACGATAATGGCAGCTTGGCATGACCAGTCCGTTTTGTTTTAAGAGTGAGGCAAATGCGGCAGGATCCATACCATAAAATTTTTCGTTGCCGGTATAGGTGGCCCCCTCCACGGTGGTGTAACCAATTTGGGCTACCCTGGCTAATGTTGCGGCTGGATCTTTCTGCATGTAATCACGCACAGTGTATAACTGCAGGCCAATATATTTTTTATCGTAAGCAAATAATTTAGGGCTTATCAGCAAGCCTGCCGAAAGCGCTGCCGAAGTTTTGATGAATGAACGCCTGTTGATCATATTTTATGAATTAGATTTATTAAATTAATTGGTTTACTTAGAATTTATCGTCATTTACTTCTATCCAAAAATTGTCAGGATCCTGTAAATAAACTTGTTTAATACCATCGGGCCTCAGTTGCGGCGATTTGGAATCACCTTTCCAGTTACCATACTTTACATGTAGCTCGTCAAGGTGTTTGGTAAATACGGCAAGGTCGGGTACCGAATAGGCATAATGTGTATTGATGTCATGTTCAAAAACTTGGGCGGCCCCTTGTATAACGTGCAGCTGGCTATGCGCGCCGGTTCTGAACCAAACATGTTTTCCATCATGAAAAGGTTCAGGGATTTCCTGCAATTGCATTACGTCGCGGTAAAATGCAGCGCTTTTGGCAAGGTCTTTAACATACAGCGCGTTATGGTCTGCATGGGGGCTGTTTTGAGCAAACGCCCGGCTTCCCATTATTAACTGTATCAATAGTGTAAATAAGTTTATCTTTTTTTTCATGGCTTTTCTTATGTTGGTTTGTTCAAAAGCACCCCGTTTGGGGTGCTTTTTCAATTAGTCAACTAAATCTCAATCAGGGAACTAAAAGCTTCTTTAAGCAAAGTTCGTGTTATCATTTCTAATTAAAATATTTTAATTTTTTAAGGTAATCAATATCATACCTGCTGCTTTCAAGGGCCGAACTTGTGTATTCTTCCTGTTCTACAAAAAAGTGTTTCAATCCTGATTGCTTAACATGGTCAAATAAGCTGTTGATATCTACACTCCCCTTTCCAAACTCGGTGCTTTGCCTGGTTTTGGCATCCATATCTTTTAAATGCCATAAAGGAAAACGTCCCGGGTATTTGTTAAAGTAATATTGAGGGTCGGCACCTGCGGCAATTACCCAGCCCAGATCAAGCTCCATTTTTACCAGGCTGGGGTCTGTATGGTCAAGCAATACATCATATAACGTTTGCTGGCCATCCTTTTCAAACTCCGACGAATGGTTGTGATAACCAAACGTAATACCTGATTTTTTACATACCTCGGCGGCTTTTACAAACGCATCCGCGCTCCGCTGATAATTGGCAATCGTTTGCCCATTTACCGGTAAAACGGAACAGATCAAATAGGGCTGACCAGCCTCTGCCGCTTCATCTACAGATTGCTGCCAATCGGCATCAATACGCACATGGCCGCTGATCAGGCTTATGCCCAGATCAGCAGTAATGCTTTTTATTTCTTTGGGCTTTAAACCGTAATAATTCCCTTTTTCGCTTTTTGCCGATTCTATCTCCTTGTAACCCATTTTTGCAAGCAGTTTTAAAGTATCGGCTGCATCTGCCATCATTTCCTTTCGCACGGAATAAAGCTGGATGCCTACTTTACGGGCGGGCTTGCCAACAGCTTTAAGTAATTGCGGTATTAATACCATGCCGGCAGCGGCTGCGACAGAGGTTTTAAGGAATTTACGCCTGTTATAGTTATTTAACATCATAAGGTGATCTTTATTTAACAGTTTCGTTGGTATTACTGATAAAAGCGATGTGCTTACTATCAGGCGACCATGATGGGGTATTGATTGATCCCTGACCGCCGTATATATAGGCCAGTACCTTTGGTTTACCACCCTCAATAGGCATATAGCGAATATATACATGTTTGTACGGCGGGTGGATACCCGGCTCAACTTCATCTTTTAAAAATGATAAAAATACCATCGATTTGCCATCAGGCGATATGTGGGCAAACCAATTGTTATAGTCGTCGCTGGTTACCTGCTCCTGGTCGCTGCCATCAGGTTTCATCCGCCATATCTGCATCAGGCCCGAACGTACAGAATTAAAATAAATATATTTTCCATCAGGTGTATATTCCGGCCCGTCATCAAGCCCTTTGGTAGTGGTTAAACGGATTTCTTTGCCGCCATTAACAGGTACTTTGTAAACATCAAACTCACCTCCCCTGTCTCCGCAAAACACAAGGCTTTTACCATCTGGTGACCAGCCATGCAGATATGATGGTCCTTTAGGGGTTATTTGCTTAGGCGTACCCCCGGTAACCGGAACCGTATACACAATGGAGCCGCCCAGTTCTTTAACATTGCTACTTAAGCCTATCATTTTCCCATCAAAAGAAAGCACATGATCATTATTATTATGCTGCACATTGCCTGTATTCAATAAAGTGGGTTTGCGGGTAGCTAAATCAAATGTGTACAGCAATCCTTTATTATCATTAAATATCAGGCTTTTGTTATCGGGCAACCAGTTTGGGGCCTGGATAGAATAAGGGACTGTATAAATAATTTCCCGGTTACCGGTGGCTACTTCCATGAGTTCCAGGTTACTTCCCAATGTCATTTGTGTTCTTTGGTCAGCAACGCCGGCATATGGTACAGTTATTCTAACATCCCTGAAAACACCTGTTTCCGCTACATCCGGGTTATGTGAACCCACAAACAAGCCCACATATACCTCGTCGCCCAGGTCAAGATCAGCTACTTCTTCCGTAACAAAAGGCTCCCCGTATTTGGCCATACGCATGGTATAGGTATTACCCTTTCTTTCCAGTTGAATAATGTTGGCGTGGGTAAGCTTTGATTTGATTTCTTCGGTTGTGGCGCCTGCGGTTCTTCTGAATTGTAAAGAGGTAAGCCCGTCGCCATGTTCTACGGCATTAATCTGTGCCGAATTACCCTCCAATGATTTACGTACCATCCAGCCTACTTTACGGTGTTGCTCTACCCCATTCCATCCAACAAACTCAGCACGGGTATATAATATAAAATCGCCCTTAATTTTTTTGTATACGTAATGAAACTCATCATGGTCAAACCATATATTATAGCCGGCTCCCGATATGACATATTGCTGGGTTTGGGGCAGGTAAACGCCAGAACCAGGTTTAGTGTTTGCGCCTACATCAAGCTGCCCATCAAAAATACCTATTGATTTTTGCTGTGCTAAGGCAGATAAGCTGAAGAACACAACACCAAGTGCCGTGATAATTGTACGTAAATTAGTTTTTCTCATTTTCTATATTTTTTTTATGTTATTAAAACTTTATTTAACTTCCGTGATGAATGCGTAAGGCTTAAGTGGCCCTGCAACCAATTCTTTAAACAAATATTATTCAGGCTTTATTTAYCACGTTTGGTTATGGGCCAAAATTAAATTTTGCATCAAACGAGCTATAATTTCGGGTTACATCATTACTACATCATACGGCTATTTATATTACAGATGCCTGTTTAAAGGCATATTTTTTACATTATTTGAAACTATCGGTACCAGGATGAAGAAAAAATGGCTATTGTTTTTTTTATTAATGAAGTTGAGTTGTGCCTTTGCCCAAAATCCAATCGGGCTTCCTAATATCATTTCTTATTACAGGAGCGATTATAATGGCGGCTTACAGAACAGAAGTATTGTACAGGATAAAAATGGGATTATTTATTTTGCCAACAGTGAAGGTTTACTAAGCTTTGACGGAACTTACTGGAACCTTTATCCATTACCCAACAAAACAATTATAAGATCAATAGCTTTTGGCAAGGACGGCAGAATATATGCTGGCGGGCAAAACGAAATGGGATATTTTTCGCCTAATAAAACCGGTAACCTGGTGTTTACATCATTGAAAAACCTGCTGCCAGAAAAAATCACATCGTTTAAAGATATCTGGGACATTGTATCCTACGATGATAAAATATTCTTCCGCTCACAGAACAATATTTTTCAGTTCGATGGCAAATTCATTACCGCCTATCAGCCCGTTTCCCAATGGCAATTTTTAGGGTCTTGTAATGGTCAGCTTATTGCACAGGATGCAACAAAAGGCTTGTTTCAATTTTCAAACGGAGAGTGGTCGCCATTGGTAGTAAACAAATCGCTGCCTCAAGACCTTGCCGTTACCGCTTTATTGCATTTAAGTAAAGACAGTATTTTAATTACAACTTTAAAAAAAGGCCTATTTGTTTTGACCCGGCAAAAAGTAAGTGGTTTTAAATTTAAAGGTCCGGATCCGTTCCTGAACCAGCAAATTATGTGCGCTATGGCAATGGACGATGGTCACCTTGCTGTTGGTACCCACATGGGTGGTTTATATATTATTGATAAGCAGGGGCGTATATTGCAAAACTTTACCCGCAAAGAAGGGCTGCAAAACAACACCGTGCTGAGTTTATTTTTAGATAAAGACCGCAACCTTTGGATGGGTTTAGATGATGGCATTGATTTTAATGCTTATAACAGCGCAATCAAACACATTTATCCCGAAAAATTAAATGAGGGGGCAGGTTACAGCGCCATATTATTTAATCGCGTACTATATATTGGTACATCTAACTGGTTATATCAATTACCTGTTGATGACAACCCGGACCTGAGCGATATTAATGGTACTTTTAAAACTGTTCCCGGTACTAAAGCATCTGCGTGGGGGCTTTTTAAAGTAAATAATAACCTGTTGCTTGCTCACCATGAAGGCGCCTTTCAAATTAAGGACAAACAAGCATTTCCTATCAACACACACTTTGGTTATTGGAATTTTACACCATATGATAAGGTATTGCCATCATCAACAATTATTGCCGGTGGGTATAATGGGCTTGATCTGATCAAATACAACAACAACGCTTTCACTGCTGCAGGGACTATAAATTTCGGTGAATCGTCGCGTTTTGTTATTGTACAAAATCACACAGCCTGGGTAGCCCATACTTATAAAGGCATTTATAGAATAGATATCAGCTCGCCTGCCCACCCCCAAACCAAATTATACACCAATAAAAACGGATTACCTTCTGTATTAAAAAACCGCCTTTTTAATATTAAGAACCGAATGGTAGTGGCTACAGAAAAGGGTATTTATGAATATAATGCCGGTACTGACCGCTTTGAACCCTCTGCTTATTTTAATGCCATTTTTAAAGACAAAAACCTCTGCTTTTTAAAAGAAGACAATCAGGGGAATATTTGGTTCATTGAAGAAAAGAAACTTGGTGTAGCAGATTACTCCAACTCTACCCCCAAGCTAATTTACTTTCCTGAACTCAATGGCAAGCTGGTAAGCGACTTTGAAAATATATATCCGTTAAACGAAGAAAACATTTTTGTAGGTGCCGAAAAAGGTTTCTATCACATTAATTATAAAAAATACAAAGCAAACAAAAGTTCTATCCAGGTGCTGGTCAGAATGGTAAAAGCATCTGGAGATGCTGATAACATTTTAAACGGCGGTTATAATAATGCAAAAAAAGCATTACAACAATTGAGCAGCAAGCAAAACTCTTTACACTTTGAATATTCTACCCCCTCGTTTCAAAAACAATCAAACATTGAATACAGCTATTATTTAAAAAACTTCGACAAAGAATGGTCGGCATGGTCAAAAAGGACTGAAAAGGATTATACCAACTTATCTGAAGGTACCTATACCTTTGAAATTAAGGCACGGAGCAATCTGGGCGATGAATCTGCCATTACCAGCTTTACTTTTACAGTGCTTCCGCCCTGGTATCGCACCATTTGGGCTTATATAGTATATGGCATGCTGTTTATTGCCTTTAACTATTTATTTTACAAATGGCTTAAAAGGAAATTCGTGCGTGAAAAGTTAAAACATGCACAAGAACAAAAGCGCTTAAAATACCTGCACCAGCTTGAAATGGAAAAATCTGAAAAAGAAATCATCGCTCTTAAGAATGAAAAACTGGAATCAGAAATACTGGGTAAAAACTCTGAGCTGGCATCCGTTGCTATGCATTTATTACAAAAAGGTGAGCTGTTGGGCAAAATAAGGGAAGAACTGGTTAGCCTACGGAAATCAACAGATGACATGCCTTCTGAAGAGTTAAAAAAATTGATCAGGATATTAAACCAGGAGAGCAAAATAGACAAAGAATGGGACCAGTTTGCAGAGTATTTTGACAATACACATAGCGATTTTTTAAAAGCCATCAAAGAAATTCATCCTAACCTGAATGCACATGAGCTTAAATTGTGTGCCTACCTGCGCATGAACCTGTCAAGCAAGGAAATGGCCCAGCTTATGAACATATCGGTAAGGGGAGTAGAAATAAGCAGGTACAGGTTACGAAAAAAACTACAGGTACCTACTGAAATAAACCTGAACACTTATTTTACGGATTTTTCATCTTTAAAAAAAGAAACCAGCTAAGCCAGTATTAGCCTTATTTTACTACTTCTCTAATACTTCATTTGCTGATATAAAGTATTATGGTATTTGTTATTTACAGCATTCTGCTAAATTTACTTTACCATTTACAAACAACTAATTTATAAAGTATTATGACAAAGCTAAGTTATCTATCTATTGTATTGTGTGTGTTTATTGGAGGGATTATATGCGCCTTCAGATCGGCCTCCGGTGATCACCCAACACTGGCACTAGGAACCAAAGCTCCTGATTTTAGTTTGCCGGGAACTGACGGCAAAACTTACACCTTAAACTCGTTTAAAAACGCGGCTATTTTAGTGGTTGTTTTTACTTGCAACCATTGCCCAACCGCCCAGGCTTATGAAGACAGAATAATCCAGCTCACTAAGGATTATAGTAGTAAAGGTGTTGCTGTAGTAGCTATAATGCCCAATGACCCTAATGCCATACAACTGAGCGAACTGGGTTATACAGATATGAGTGATTCATTTGACGAAATGAAAAGAAGAGCCACGGAAAAGCATTTTAATTTTCCTTATTTATATGACGGTGCAACACAATCAGTAACTAAAGCTTACGGACCTGTGGCTACCCCGCATGTGTTCATATTTAATAAAGAAAGGAAACTTTGTTTCTCGGGCCGGATAGATGATACAGAAAAACCCACCAAAACTCCCAACACACAGGATACCCGCAATGCCATTAATCAGCTTTTAAATAATAAAATGCCCGTTGAAAGTACAACCAAGGTATTTGGCTGTTCGGTAAAATGGGCCGAAAAAGAAGATTGGCAGCAAAAGGCAAAAGACGAATGGGCAAAAGAGCCCGTTAAGATTGATACAATTGGCGTTGCGGGCATTAAAGAATTGATTAGCAATAAGTCTGACAAGTTACGGTTGATCAATGTTTGGGCTACCTGGTGCGGCCCCTGCACTACCGAATTTCCGGAATTTATTACCATTAACCGGATGTACCGTAAACGCGATTTTGAGCTTGTAACCATAAGCGCGGATGATCCTACGAAAATGAATAAGGCCTTAAAGTTTCTACAGCAATCGCAGGCATCGGCTACCAATTATATATTTAACACAGACGATAAATATAAATTGATTGAAGCTATTGACCCAAAATGGCAGGGTGCCTTACCCTATACCATTCTTGTTGAACCTAATGGTAAAATTGTTTATGCCAAAGAGGGCATCATTGATCCTCCGGCTTTAAAAAAGCTCATAGTTGATAACCCATATATTGGCCGGTATTATTAATAGATTAATAACCGATAGCAGAAAATACAAAAGGCAGCGCATAAGCGCTGCCTTTTTAATATAACCGGTTTTTAAGTTAATTAATTATAACCCGGGTTTTGTTTTAAATTGATCTCGCCGGTTGAGTTTTCAACATCAATTTGCTTTTGAGGTATGGGGAAATATTCATTGATCCCTTTATGAAATTGTGCCGAAGGATTAGTATAGTAAAATGAGTTCCGGGTTTTTTCAACCTGCTGGTAGGTGTTGAGGATCTGGGCCATTGTACCTGTTCCGTTGTCCCAGCGTTGCAGGTCAAAAAAGCGGTGTCCTTCCATGGCAAGTTCCAACCTGCGTTCAAACTGTACGGCCTTACGAGCGTAGGTTTGTCCCTGGGTGACAAAAGTTCCGGTTGGATAAGGTGCAACCTTATACTTATCGGCCGGCTTAGCCTGCGAATTGTATTTTGAACTGGCCGCGTTGTAGGTAGTATTAGCATATACCCAGCCTGCAGGGTCGGTCGCCCGCGTCCGGATCTGGTTAACGTACATTTCGGCCTGTCCCAGGCTCCCTATTTCTACCTCGCACTCAGCTGCCCATAATATAATATCCGCGAATCTGATAAAATTAACATTGTTGGCATCAATGCTGGTAGCACCCCAAAAGGCAGTTTCAGTTGATGACAAGGTACCAGCCTGACTTTTGGCGTACACATTCTTTTTAGGACTGAACACGCCATTTGTCGCAGGGTCGCGGATCCACTGTTTACTGTCTGGCCCCCAATCAAAATATGGCACTCCGGGGCGGCCCATGGTCCAGTCTATACGGGGGTCAACATTACCAGTGTATAAATTAGTGGAGTCACTTACAACCGGGCCATTGTTCCAGGTATCTAATAGCGGCAACCCGTTGGCATCGGTTTTAAAAGCATTGGCCAAATTAAATGAAGGGTTATTGAACCCACAGCAACCACCCGGGGCACCAGGGCCATTAGGAAAATTTAATACATCCCCATAATTACCGTTTAACTGTGAACCATCGTTAACCGATGCCTGGTAAGCAAATACTGACTCGGCACTGTTTTTCGTAGCCGCGTTAAAGTTATCTTCAAAATTCACCAGCGTGTATTTTTGGCCTCCCGCGGTTTGGCCGCTGCTGATCAGMTGATCAAGCAGTGGTTTGGCATCAGTGTATTTATGCTCAAACATATAAACTTTGGCCAAAAAAGCCTTAGCTGCCGATTTGTTCGCCCTCCCTCTTTGTGGTTGTGTTTCGGGCAGGTTATCTATGGCAAATTTCAGATCATCCTCAATCTTAGGCCATATATCTATAAACTTACCTGATTTATCAACATTGGGAACATTAAGGTTGTTATTGGTTATCGTGATAGTTTCATCAACGTAAGGAAAATTATTAAACACTATTTTTCCACCGAAATGATAAAAAGCCCTCAGGAAACGTGTCTCTCCTGAAATTACCTTAGCATCAGCCTCCGAAATATCTTCGGCTTTAGGTAAAACGCGTAATACCTCGTTGCATCTTTGTATTCCATCATACAACAATGCCCATTTTTGCTGAACATAGCTGGTATTTGCGGATGATACCGACCATGTTTGCAATAAAACCAGATCAGGCTGGTCGGTAGGTGTCGACCCTTTGTACGAATCATCGGCACATACGCTGCCATA
This sequence comes from Mucilaginibacter sp. P4_E8, assembly GCF_056401495.1. Classification (NCBI taxonomy): domain Bacteria; kingdom Pseudomonadati; phylum Bacteroidota; class Sphingobacteriia; order Sphingobacteriales; family Sphingobacteriaceae; genus Mucilaginibacter; species Mucilaginibacter sp. P4_E8. Next base: position 25,530 of record NZ_JBFUJG010000053.1, on the reverse strand, counting down.
CACCCAGTTGGAGCCGGCACTGCCATAAGCGTAGCCAGTTGAGGTAGACAATCCTATCTCCCCGTCAAGAAGAGAATATGCCCCGATCAATAAACCCTGAACACCGGTTAAATTAGCCACGTTATCAGAACTTAAAGAACCCAGGGGTTGTTTGTCCAAAAAGCTTTTTTTACAACCATAAATTACAATCAAACCGACTAAGCAAAGCGGTAAAATGATTCCGTATTTAGTTTTCATATCATATTTTTTTATTGTTTGTATCACCCTGATTAAAAAGACATATTAACACCGGCAGTAAACGTTTTTTGATTAGCCGGATATGCCCCTCCGTCTATTCCAAATAATGTACTGGATGTATTACTGCCCGGCAATTCAGGATCAAGACCGGTATATTTGGTAATGGTAAAAAGATTGGTGCCCTGTATAAAAACCCGTAATTTTTCTATACCTATCTTTTTTAATTTAAGAGCTGGTATGTTATAACCCAGCACTACGGTTTTGCACCTCAGGTATGAACCGCTTTCGTCATAATAGGATGAAAAAGCAGTGTTATTACTAAAGTTTGATGAACGCTCCAGCATAGGAACTTTGGCATTGGGGCGTTGTGGTGTCCAGGAGTTATATACCGCGTCTTTACTTACGGCTACATCAAACTGCTGCGGAAAATCGGTAGATGACCGGATGATATTCAATACATCGTTCCCAACCGAGGCATACAGGAACATCAGAAAGTCGAAGTTTTTATAAGACGCTCCTATGTTAAGTCCAGTCGTAAACTTGGGGTTAGGGTTGCCAAAAAAGGTACGGTCACTTGCATCTATCTTACCATCGCCATTAACATCCTGATACCTGAAACGGCCGGGCGCAGCAGCATCCTGTGTGGCAGCCGAACTAACTTCGGCGGCATTCTGGAATATACCCATAACCTTATAGCCAAAAAAGGCACCTACCGGATGTCCGGGTTGTAACCTGGAATAGGTTGTTGAACTCCCGCCTGAACCTACATCAATGTATGCGGTTCCTTTTGGCAGGCTCACCACTTTATTATCATACGAGGTAAATGTGCCTGTAAAATCCATTTTAAAATCACTACTAAATGAACCGTGGTAGGTAACAGCAGCATCAATACCCTTATTTTCAATATTACCCGAATTTATAAAAGGCGCCGATGCACCTCCCGCGGTTGATGGCAGGGCTGCCGGAAACAATAAACCGTTAATGGATTTTTTATAAACTTCAAAGGACATATCGATCTTGTTTTTTATGATCGTAGCGTCGAAGCCGATGTTAGTAATGATATCCTCTTCCCAGCTGGTATTGGGGTTACCAAACTGGCTGATGTAAAGCCCCTGCACGGAGCTGTTACTGCTACCGTTAATATCATAGTAAGATAAAACCGCCCCCTGGCCATATAAGGTAAATGCATTGGTTGAGTTGATATTACTGATGGAGCCCAGTTTACCCCAACCTGCACGTATTTTCAAATCATTAACCCAATCCACTTTTTTCATGAACTCCTCGCCCGAGATACGCCAGCCACCGGTAACCGATGGAAAAAGCCCGTATCGCTTATCGGTTGCAAATACCGAGGCACCATCACGGCGCAGCGTGCCACTTAACAGGTATTTATCATTATAATTATAATCAAACCGGCCAAATAAGGAGTACAAGGCCAGTTGATACGGCGTTTGCTGTCCATTAGGATTTACAATGTTTGAATTGGTTTGTGTGCCCGACTCCCCAAAATTCAGGGTCCACAAATTAGGGTCAACCGTAAGATTGTTTGGATTGGTGAGGTAGTAATTGCCCCTCGAAGCGCCAACGGCATTACCCATATTTTTGATAGCCTCGCTGCCAATGAGTACATTAATACTGTGCTTGCCAAACGTATCCTTGTAATTCAGGGTGTTTGTCCAGGTCCAATTGGTGCTGAAGCCGTAGTTTTCAATATAGCTATTGGGATTAGTACTATTCTCCGCGTTCTCGTAACCGGTAAATACAAAGGCGTTATTATAAAAGTAATCTACCGTACCTCCAAAGCTTGTACGTGCGGTAAACTTCTTTAAAAAGTCAACCTCGGCGTATGCGTTTCCGGAAATATTCCAGTCGCTATTTTTATAATCTTTGGTGCGCTGCTGAATAGCAACTGGGTTTGGCGCATTACCCAAACTTTGCGACCCGCCGCCTGCATAATTTCCGTTAATATCATATACTGGTATTATGGTAGGCATCCGGAATGACGCGTTAATAGCATTGGTGCTGTTTACACCAGGCAAATTGGTATAACCTGGATTTTGCTTATAAAACGCGTAAAGGTTCTCGCCTATGCGGATGTGGTCTTTTACTTTAAAACTGGTATTTACCCTTACCGAATAACGTTTAAGATAAGTTTCAATTAAGGTTCCCTGCTGATCAAGATAGCCTAATGAAAACAGGTAATTTGACTTTTCTGTACCACCGCTTACCGACAGGCTATGGCTTTGTATAGGTGCAGGCTTAAATATTTCATGAAACCAATCTGTTCCCTCCTTATTGGCTTTGGTTATCTGATTAGAATATAAGGCATAAGTAGATGGGTCTGTATTCGGATCGCCATTTTTACCAGCTGCAGGGGTAATATAATCAGGAATAACAGGTTCAGGGCCGCTGCCATATTGTTTATGTACCGGTGCTAAACCGTCATTTTTATACTCCTGCCATATAGCATTTGCCGTTTCGGTAGGGTTAGCTAAATTCCATCCTTTTGAGTTAGGACGTTGTGTACCATAATAAGCATCATAGGTAATTGTAGGGACGCCAACTTTACCTTTTTTTGTGGTAACAATTACAACACCGTTTGAGCCGCGCACACCATAAATAGCGGCAGAACCAGCATCCTTTAAAACCTGGATCGATTGTATATCGTTAACATTGATATCATGCAAACTGCCGGGGGTACCGTCAACAATCACCAGTGGATCGGTGCTTCCTACAGATGTTATACCACGTATTTTTATATTACTGGCACTGCCTGGAGCTCCAGAACTAACCACGGTTACACCCGATGCCTGTCCCTGTAATAAAGATTCAGTTGAACCCGAAGGCACTGCTTTTAAATTACTTACATTAACAACCGCAACGGCGCCGGTTATGTCTTTCTTTCTTTGCGAGCTATAGCCCGTAACCACTACTTCGTTCAATGACCTTGAAGCCGGATGAAGATTAATAACCGGGGCGGATTGATCGCCTACCGTAACTTCCTGAGTATCGTAACCGATGTATGAAATGACCAGTATATCGGTAGTTTTAACCGTAAGGGTAAAGCTTCCGTTTAAATCGGTTACTGCGCCGGCAGTAGAACCTTTAATTTTAACCGATGCCCCGATGACAGGTATTTTATCATCAAAGCCAATAACCTTGCCTGTTATTTTTGTTTGCCCAAAAACAGTCAGGTTTAAAAACAATCCGAGGAAAATAAGGCATATTTTCCATGCTGAATAGCGTAGTTTATCATGCATAAAGTGAGATATAAAGGTTAATAATTGATTTTTTTTGTAGGAAATGCCTGGCTTATTTATGCTTTGCCACATTATTATCCAGATGTACATCCCATACGGTAGCTTCTTCTATAACCTCTGGGTCATGTGAGCATATAAATAAGCCTATTAATGCTTCATCGGGCATATTGGGCATGATGTGTGCCCCTACGGTTTTAAGTTGTTCGCCCACATGRCCAACCCGCATGATCACCTTTTTACCTATCCGCTGTAGTTGCACAACCTCAAACTTTTTTTCCGGGAAAAAGATCTCTTCCTGCGGATCGAGCATATTTGCACCTTTTTTTGAGCGCCACTGTAAAACCGTTAATCCGTCGCCATGAGTAACAGCGCTCAGATGGATAGATTTGTCATCGGTTGAGGCCCTGAGCATCCAGCCAACCTTGCGGTGACCGTTTCCCTTATCTCCTTTAAATTCAAAATTGGCTGTAGCAGTAAAATCGCCTTTTACAGGCTTGTACGCATATTGAAATTCGTCGCGGTTAAACCAGATGTTGTAGCCTGAACCTTTGAGCGTGAAACTATGCGTTACCTTATCATATTGCGCATTACCCGCATTTTTAGGATGGCCGATATCCTGGTGGCTGGTAAATACGCCCAAAGAATCGCTTTGGGCATGTACGATATCGCACTGAAGCAGCATTACTATGCTCAAAAAGCTGCTCAGACTTAATTTCAGGATTAGATTTTTGCTATAGGAATAGCCTTCAGATACTTTTTCTTTCATAAAATTGTTGTTTTAATTGGATTGGTTATTAAAATTGGGGTACGCTCAGGGAGCCATTTCCAATGGAAACAAACTTATACAGAAAAGAAAAAAAGCACTTATTTATAAGTGCTTCATTGATACATCAGTAATGATTTTTTAACATGAAGTAGTTTTATGGGGGTACATCATAACTACTTCATATCGTATTTTTTCGTGTGGTGACCTGATCTAATTGATTAACATTTTAATTTCCAATTATTTATTCAGTATTCTTACGGAGTTAACTGAGCGCAGGCCATACATGTATGCAGGGATTCTCTAAAGGCCGGCCATAGTATTTTAACTGGTCTTTTTATAATTATAAATGGCCAAACTGTTAAATATGAGGGCAAACAAAGCGATACTGCCAAGTTGCGATAATATATTTTTAAGGCTGCTCCCTTTAAGCATGATCATCCGCATTACTTCTATCAGGTAACTGACAGGGTTAAACTTCGTAACGGCTTTGGCCCAGTCTGGCATGCTGTCAATGGAGGTGAACAGGCCACCCATGAGAATAAAGATCATGACGAAAAAGAACATAACGAACATAGCCTGTTGCTGCGATTCGCAAAAGGTGGAGATCAACAGTCCAAATCCCAAAACAGCGAGCAGGTAAACCGCGATAAACCCGTACAGCAAGAAAAGGCTGCCTGCCGGTGTTATGCCATATACCAGCCAACCCACGATGAGGCCCAGTGTAAATACCACATTACCCAAAATCCAGAATGGGATAAGTTTGCCTAAAATAAAATGGTGTTTTTTTATTGGGGTCACGTTGATCTGCTCAATGGTCCCCACTTCTTTTTCTTTAACAATATTTAGCGCTGTTAAAAAACCACCGATCATGGTTACCAGTATGGCCAGTATGCCCGGAACCATATAAACATGATAATTGAGCAAGGGATTATACCAGTTTGATGATGCAATATCAATAATCGGCTGCTGGTTAAACGTGCCGGGTTGAATAAATTGCAATCTCACATCACGATTAAAATCCTGGATTACGCCCAGGAGATAAACACTTCCAAGGTTGGCTTTTGTGCCGTTTATAGCATTTACTGCTACGAACAATTTCTGTTCATTTTCGCGCACCAGATCGCGTTCAAAACCATGGGGAATCTCCAATACAAGGTCGGCATCGTCAGATTCAATCAGTCGGAAAGCTTGTTTAAATGAAAACTCATAACCAGTCAATTTGAAATAACCCGAGGAGATTATTTTGGTGATCAGTTTTTGTGAATAGGAAGAATGATCATTATCAATAACCGCTATCTTGACGTTTTTTACCTCGTAATTTGCAGCCAACGGCAGTACAAGAAGCTGCACTACCGGCATTACTATTGCCATTGCCAGTATGGCCTTGTTACGGAATATCTGCCTGAACTCCTTTTGCAGTAAAAATTTGATGGTCCTCATGATAAACGGATTTTAAAACTTTTTAAACTGATAATAAGCATGATGGTGGTTATTCCTGTGAGGATGAGGGTTTCTTTCCATATAGCACCAAAACCGAGGCCTTTGATCATAATATCCTTCACAATAATATAATACCATTTGGCAGGTATAATATTGGAAATTACCTGTAACGCAACGGGCATATTTTCAATTGGAAACATAAAACCACTGAACAGGATAGTGGGCAGCATCATACCCATTAAGGAGATCAGCATGGCCATCTGCATGGTATCGGTCTTTACCGAAATAAAAATACCAATGGTAAGACAAGTAATAATAAACAGCGTACTCTCGGCAAAGAGCAGCAAGATGCTTCCGTTTACAGGCAGGTTGAGCACAAAAACACTGAGCAGCAAAATAGAAATTACATTAACTAATGATAATATCAGGTAGGGCACCGCTTTAGCCACAATTACCTTGAGCGGACTAAATGGTGAAACCAACAGGATTTCCATCGTACCGGTTTCCTTTTCTTTTACGATGGAAACAGCAGTCATCATCACGCAAACCAGCATTAATACCAATGCCATTACTCCCGGCACATAATTGGGCGCGCCCTTGAGTTCCGGGTTATATAAAAACCGAACTTCGGGAGCTATCCGGTAGGGAATATTATTGTTCTTGTTAAAATCTGTCTGATAATCCTGAATAATGGAGCTGATATAACTGGTTAATGTGGTGGCGCTATTCGGATCGGTTGCATCCGCAATTATCTGTATGCGGGCATCATGCTCATGCACCAGGTTATAATAAAAGTTAGCCGGGAAGATAACTGCCAGCCTGATCTCACCCCGTTTAAGGGCTTCCTTCATTTCCTGATTATTCCTTACTGCCTTATCCAACTCAAAATACCGGCTTGCCGCTATCCTGGAGATTAACTGTTGTGAAGCGGCATCATTTGCCTGATCCATAATCACGATCCTGGCATCCTTTACCTCATTGGTAAGGGCAAAGCCAAATATCAGTATTTGTACCACAGGCATCCCGAACAGGATGAGCAGGGTTTTCCGATCACGCAGCACATGCGCGAATTCTTTTCGTATAAATATCAGGAACTGTTTCATAGCTATCAGTTTATTCGCTGCGTTTGGCGCCGCGGGCCAGTTCATAAAATACTTCGTCCATATTATTCGCGTGATAGGTGTCTTTCAAATTTCGGGGTGTATCCAGCGCTTTAATAACCCCATCAACCATGATAGATATGCGGTTACAATACTCTGCTTCATCCATATAATGGGTAGTAACAAAAATGGTTACCCCCCTATCGGCTGCGTCATAGATCAGGTCCCAGAACTGCCTGCGGGTTACCGGATCAACACCGCCCGTTGGCTCATCCAGAAAAACAATTTTAGGCTCATGCAGCACCGCTACCGAAAAGGAAAGCTTTTGTTTCCAGCCTAATGGAAGTGACGCCACCAGCTTTTTCGCCTCCTGCTGTAAACCCAAATGCGCTATCAGTTCTTCGCTTTTGGTTTTGATCTGCTTGTCGGTTAAGCCATAAATGCCACCAAAAAATTTAATATTTTCCAGTACGGTCAGGTCTTCATAGAGCGAAAACTTCTGGCTCATATAACCAATGTTCCTTTTGATTTGCTCGGTTTGCTTATATATATCAAAGCCAGCTATGGTAGCCTTGCCAGACGATGGAGTAGAAAGCCCGCACAGCATGCGCATGGCGGTGGTTTTCCCTGCACCATTGGCCCCCAGGAAGCCAAATATCTCGCCCTTGTCTACCTCAAAGGTGATCTCGTTGGCGGCAATAAAATCGCCAAAGCGCTTGGTTAGTTTATCGGTTTTTATTACGGCATCGCTCATGTTATAATAGTTTAATAAAACTGTCCTCAATGGTAACCGTTGTTTTTTCAAGGTCGATGTCTTGAAGCCCCTGTTGTTTTAAATAAGCGGTTACCTCGCTTAAATTCACCTGAGGGCCTTTAAACGAAACATGTGCGAACTCCCCAAATGTGTAGCTGCTCATTACCGGTTCGTAACCGCGCAATATTTTTAAAAGCTTATGCATATTGTCGGCTTTAACAGCATAAAGTTGTTCGGGATATGATTTGATAATGTTATCAGGCGTATCAACCGATAAAAGCTTGCCAGATTGGATCAGGGCAATCTCATCGCACATACCGGCCTCATCCATATAGGGCGTAGACACGACGATGGTAATATTTTGCGCTTTCAATTGTTTAAGCATTTCCCAAAACTCCTTGCGGGATACCGGATCAACACCCGTAGTGGGTTCATCTAAAAACAAAACAACAGGTTTGTGGATCAGCGCACAGCACAAGGCCAGTTTCTGTTTCATACCGCCAGATAGCTTACCCGCCCTTCGCGTTTTAAAAGGCTCCAGCTGGATATAAATATCCTTGATCAAATGATAATTGGCTTCTATTGTAGTATCAAACACGGTTGCAAAAAAGTTCAGGTTTTCTTCAATGCTCAGATCCTGGTATAAGGAAAACTTCCCGGGCATGTAGCCTACTTTATTCCTGATCTGTTTATAATCCTTTACCACATCGCTTCCGTCTACGGTGGCCGAGCCGCCATCAGGAAGCAACAAGGTAGTGAGCACCCTGAAAATACTGGTTTTTCCGGCTCCATCCGGGCCAATCAGCCCAAATATCTCCCCCCGTTTTACCGAAAAGGAAACATCGTCAACAGCGGTTTTATCCTTATCATAAACCTTGACCAGGTTTTTTACTACAACAGCGTCCATGATTTATAATTTAATTTCTCCGTACATGCCAATTTTCAGAAACCCATCATTCTTCACCCGTATTTTAACGGCATACACGAGGTCGGCCCTTTCGTCCTTGGTCTGAATAGTTTTCGGAGTGAATTCCGCTTTGTTACTCACCCATTCAACAATGCCGGTATAGTTTTTATAAGTGTCTTTGGTATCGTCAACCAAAACCTTCACCTGCTGGCCAATTTTTACGTGAGGGATCTGGTCACCGGTGATATAGGCGCGAAGAATAATGGTATTTAGCGCTGCTATCTTATAGATCGGCTTGCCCACATCGGTTACTTCGCTGGCCTCGGCGTATTTGGTTAATACCGTACCGCTAACCTCATTAATGATCCTGCATTTATCAAGCTGATCATTGATCTGCTCAATTTGTACGTTTAATGGCCGGGCCTGGTCATTTAAATTTGCTGTGGTAATGTTTAATGATGATTGCAGGGCAGCGATCTGCTTTTTAATAACATCTACCTGGGTATTGGCGTCCTCCAGTTGTTTTTTTGTAGCTGCGTCGTCCCTTAATAAATTAGTGTTACGCAATTGTTCGCGTTTCGCCTGGCGCAATTGCTCCTCCAAAGAGGCGGTTTGCGCAGCAATATTGGGTTTTCCGCTCAAAGTAGCTTTTATCTGCGCTTCCAGTTGTTTCTTTTTTAAATAGAGCTGGACACTATCGATGTAACCTACTACCTGTCCGGCCTTTAATACCTGTCCCTCTTCCAGGTTAAGCTCCTTTATAGCGCCAGTACCCTGTGCCGAAACAATGGTTTCAACCGCCTCAAAGGTGCCGGATGCGTCATATTTATCTTCATTTTTGCCGCAGGACATCAGACTTATTAATAAGATTGCAAATGGTAATAATATTTTTTTCATGATGGTTTTATTGTTGATTACCGGTTGTAGTTTGCTGATTATATTGGGTGATTAAGAGTTGCACTTCGTGCAGTATTTTGTTTTGGCGAGCCTGATTTTCATCGTTTACATTGATCAGAAAGTCATTGGTCGTGATCACGCCATTTTCCAACTGGGTCAGCGCCGTATTTTTTACCCTCGTACGAAGATTAATAATCTCATCGTCTGATGCTAATAGCCGCTGGAACTTGCCCATATCGGCATCCTGTTGTTTCACGGTTAAATTGGTATTAAATAGGAATGTTTCTTTCTGTACATCAAGGCTTTTGCGGTTAATGTCAATAAGTGCCCTGCTCTTTTTTAGGGTATAAAATACCGATGGCGACCAGGTAAGCCTGATGCCCCCGATATAATAAGTATCAAAACTATTACTAAGAAAGTTTAATCCTGGACGTGACACACCGCCTTGTAAAAAAAGGTTTAGTTTGGGAAGGGTCTGCACAGTAAGCAGCTTGTTTTGCACATCAAGATTTTTACCCTGCTGGTCATATCCCTGTAATTCGGGCCGGTTAATTTCATGCGATGGGTTTACCGGCTGCGGTTTTATCAGAATGGTTGTTTCGTCAACTGTTTTACCTATAAAAAGGCTTAGCATATCGGTATATGCTTTACGCGATGCATGGAGATTGATAGATTGCTGCTTATTTTGCAGCAACTCGGCTAATAATACATCGCCATTGCTCCTGAAGGCGGTCCCATTCTTGATCAGGGCCTGAATTTTATCATAACCTAATTGTACATCCTTTATCACCAGATCATTTTGTTTTAATTGTTGATCGACTAATAACACGCCGAAAAACAATTGATTGATACGGTCCTTTAATTGGTATAGGTCTGTTTCCAATTGTTGCTGATTAACAGCCTCGGTGACTTTTTGCAGCTGTTTTTGCTGTTTTATTGCACCGCCGTCATAAACTACCTGATCAAATTCGCCGTATAGTTTATACTGGTCTTTGCTTAACGTGGGAATGTTTACCCCCGGTAATTTAATAGGTATAGCCGTTACTGCCGATTGATAGGTGGCCTGCCCATTGATGTTTAACTGTGGCAAATAGCCTTTTTGTATATTTTCGATGGTATAATCGGCCGTTTTGGCAATCAGCTCCCGCTGTTTTACCTGGGGATAATTTTGCAGGGCCAGTTTATAACAGTCATCGAGTGTTAACTGGCCGGTGGTTTGCGCCCGGCCTGCAAAAACTATGGCTAACAGTTGAAAGGCACCTAATAAGAATTGCTTTTTCATAGTTAATCAGTTTATTTGATATTTTGATTTAGTCATTTGATTAAATTACGGGCAAAAAAAAATCTGCTCTATTCGAGCATCATTTTTATCCATTTGGGTATCAGTATTTTTCGTTCATCCATGATTTGAATAAAAGCTTCCTCGGTAACTGGCCCTGCGGTAATAAAAATGGGCTTAGCTATAAAGGGGAATACCATCATTCCTAAAAAACTCAGAAAAAACTGGATAGGATTGATCTTCGTATTTCGCTCGGCAATTTGCTGTACAAAATGAGATTCCAGGATGGAACCGTTTGACCGGATCATTTTCCCGAAACGCTCTGCGTTGCTCCTGATCTCGCTCAATACGAATATGGGCAGATCGGGGTTTTTGATCAACATATCAATGTAACTGTTTGTAAWCAGTTCCAGCTTTTCCTCCAATGAGGTTTCCCGGTTGTTTATTGCGGGGGCGATAAACGAAAAAAGCTGCTTTACCTTTTCGATCATAACGATCTCAAAAAGCTTTTCCTTACTGCGGAAATAATAATTCAAAAGTGCCAGGTTAAGCCCGGCTTGTTCAGCAATGTCACGGGTTTTGGTGGCTGCGTAGCCCTTTTTGGTAAAAACAATACGTGCCGCTTCCTTAAATTTCTCTTCTGTTGAAAGGCTTTTTTCCTCTTTTATTTGTTCTTTCATTCCTGGTTCCACTGTTATCGGACAAAAGTAAAAAGAATAAATTTATTAATCAAAATATTTAATCATTTGATTAATTCCATCAAAAGTTAAACAGGTAGCAACAATGGGGCCGTCAATCAAAATTTCCTATTATATAATTTTATTTCGTTTATGTATAATCCGACAGAGATTGGCATGATTTTTTCAATTGTTTAAGTACATCAAACCATAAAAGCTATGAGATCATTATTGTATATCATCGCGGTCATCCTCATCATAGGATGGGCGATCGGCGTATTTGCTTATTCGGCAACTGGTTTAATTCATGCCTTGCTCGTTATAGCCATAATTTCACTTTTACTTGGTATCATCCAAAGATCATCAACAACGGTATAATCTTAACATATGCCGTTAAAAGTTTAAACGCGGGCTTAACAGCCCGCGTTTAATAATTACCCTAATATTTATACCAGTTCTCCACCAAGCTGTTCGTTTAGCTATAGTGATTTCTTTGCGGTGAATATCTTTACATAATCTACCACCATGGTGCCTGTTTGAACTTTTTCAGGCATAAAATTATTATAATAGAGCCCTCCTACAGGCAAGCTTAAAGACAGGTATTCCGTTTTACCAAATAATTGAGGAATATAACCGCCAACCGTTTTGGTTTCAACCAACTGACCATCAATATAGGTTTTAATTGAATTCTGGCTCCATTCAAACTCGTATACATGAAAAGCGGCTGACAGATCCCCGTCAGTAACCGTGGTACTCAGTGCGTTTTTCACGAGATCCTGCAGTGGTACTGTCCCATACTGATAATCCGACAGCAATTCATTGGTATCTGAGCCTTTTATTTCTAAAAAATCGATCTCACCATTCGTCGGCCAGTTTCCACCAAAAGTGTAGAGGAACGATGTTAAACCATAACCCGGCGCGGCCTTCAGCCTGGCCACAATACGTACCACCGGTGTTGTTTCATTGGCGGAAATTGAGGTTTTACTAACCATCCAGCCGGATGTATAATCAAATGATTTGGTTGCCGGTTCCCCAACAATTGCTGGGCCGGTCACCGTTTCCTTTTTAGCACTTATCTCTAAATAACCACCAGAAACTTTCAGGTTCGCAGGCTGATAGCAAGCCAGTTCCTTTTGTACTCCACCGGTTAACGCGTGCCATTGGGAAAGATCACCATCAAAATTATCCTCAAACACTTTACTCCAGCCCTTGCTCGTAAGTTCAGTATCACTGCTATTATAATTTGGAATTACGTGAACTGTATTTGATTTAACGGTATCTGCTCCCTTATTTGGTCCTATTGAGGACAGTTTCCTGCAACCACTCCAAACCAAACAACTTAAACCGGCTATAATTATAATAATACGTGTAAAAAAGGTAGATGTATTCATGTAATTTTTCTTGTTTAAAATGTATCTATTAAAACCTATTTAGGATGTTGATCAATCATTTGCACCCCGGGACGACAAATTACTATCTGTATGACTTGCCGATAATTTTCACTGTTAATTTATATACTGATGTTTTTAACATATTTTGTTGCGATCATTAACATCAGGGCTCGGTCTGTCCTTGCCTCTTCAAAATTATCCTTCAGTATTTGTATGATCTGGCTATTTTTTAATTGTATCGCTAAAATTTCTAAGGTCTGAAACGATGCCATCTCCATACTTTCTACATTAAGCAAATAAAACAAGATCGACAGATCACGAACCGCTATCTCCTCACCATGCAGAACTATAGATGAAAATGCATTTTCAAGGGTACTGATCATTCCTTTACAGTTTTCAAATGAGTAAGTTAAGCCCAACAACTTATAGATTTCATCCATTCTTGTCAATTGGTTTTCAAGCTCATCAAGTGTTCCCATTATGGCAAACTTCAAATCTGAAAGACAAACGTACTCGACCACTTCTGAAAGTCTTTCAATCAGGTGCGACTTGCCACAATAGATGCGGTTCAGGTTTTCAAAAAAAAGCGGCTGCAGAATTTCAGGAATTATTTCCGTTGATGCCAGCCAGGCTTTTTGACTATCCCCCATTACTTTTTTCTTGCTAAATAATTCTATTACACCCTGTCCATTCAAAACCCTTGCCGAAAATGAGTGGGTGCTTTTACAAGGAACGCCCTCCGTGATMAAGCACAACGAAAAGTGGGTATTTACTTATACAGGGAATGAGTTGGGCGTATAAAAATAACCGATGCGCCATGTCATTATTTTTTATACGCTTTAATATTTTTAATCAGTAGGGCCATGCGTAAATACGACAAAATAAATGAGGATTTTTTTCCTCATTTGTCGGCGACTACACCACAGTAAATACCCAACTTAACCTGAAATTTGCGGAGGAAAATTTGGTAAAATGTTAGGTCGGCACCCGGGATTTCATTGAAAGGCATGGATTTGTCTTACATTTTTTATGAGTAATATGCAGTAAGCACACGTTTTATCAGAGAAATTTTTTGTGGATGGATTTATGCTAAGTAAACGACACCTCATAACGCGATGTTTAATATGACTTTACTATATCAAGAAGCGAAACACTTATTTACCCTTATTATCCTCCTTTGTTTTATCTGTCAGTGTCAGCTGGTTAAAGGCATGGCTCATCAGGAAGAAAAAGATGATACAGATTCACTTCAATCCCTTATCAACAGTGCACCTAAGGTTATACGGTTAAATCGTACCTACGTAATTAATAAAACATTATCTGTTCCTGCCTGGGTTGATATTATTGGAGGAACTATCAAAAACGGCAGTAATATGTCAGGCACCTTATTAACTAATAACGTTTTTCTTAAATATGATCATGCTGATAAAAACCGGCTGATAAACGTCAGATTTGAAAGCAAAGGTAATTTTCAGTTAAGTAACTGGGCTAACGCTGTAGTCGTCTTAAAGAATTGCAGGAATATCACCATTGAGCAATGCACATTCAATTTAAACCAGGCTTATAATCCAAAAGGTGCAGAAGCTATCTGGATTACCGGTGAGCGCTCTTCCGGCAATCAGTTCTTGTTTAATAACCTGCTGACCGCAGGTATTGAATACGCTGAAAACGGAGCCTGCAACAGCCTGGTTAAAGGCAACCTGATCATTAATGCGCACTCAGATGCTATAAGCGGTCATGGAAACGGCAAGTCCCCCTGTACTGGTCATGTGATTACGCAAAATACAATCAGAAATGCGGGTTTTATGGGAATCGAGGATTGGGGTAATTGTGACGGAACAGTCATATCCGATAACAGGATATTTGGAACAGGCAAAAGCTCCGAACAGCAGAAAGAGGGAATTGGAATTTCAGCGGTGGGCACCAATACCAAAGTTATTCATAATCTCATCCGGGATGCCCGGTTATATTATATAGAATCCGGAGGCAATCATCACATATTGGTGGCACGTAATCAAATTATCGACACAGAATTTAAGGCCATAGGAATCATTTCAAATTTTACCAAACCTGGCACCTATCATGACACCGGTAAAAATTTAAGCATCATCAGGAATAATTCCATACAGGGTACCAAAGAAAGCATACAGGTTTTTGGAAATTTCGTAACATCCCTGCTAATCGATTCAAATGTGATAACAAATCCTCAATATCGCGGAATTGACATTGACAGTGATGCCGGGAATTATCAGGTATCCCTGATCGCGAACAAGCTTGTTTTTGATGTTCAGGCTAAACAGGGAAGGATCGCGATCCTTTCCTATACGAGGAAAAACGATTTGACCGGACAACGACTGGTTATTAAAAACAATATTTTAACCTATCATGCAGGGTCTGAAAATCGCCGGGAATCGGAAAGTGGCTTTGTTATCGGGACAAATAATTCAGTTATTTCTGGCAACAAAGTAATTTCCAAAGATCATCGTGTACATTTTCTGTCCACCGTGCATAACGCGGTGTCCGGACTCAATATGACCGGAAACTTTTTAAATGGCAGTAGTTATAAAAATTAGGAGGAGCAAGTTAAAAATGGACTTATATGAATAACTCGCAAAGGGATGCGGCTAACGGCACATCCCTTTGAAATGGTGAGCTATAATATAGAGGGGTAAATATCCCGGAGGATAGCTTGTTTTGGTTACTGGTGTTCAACGACGTTTTCCGTATGCTTACTTAAAAAATCCCGATAGGCCAACCCAATTCCTTCCTTTAATTGAATGGTATGCCGCCATCCTTCACGATGAAGTTTGGTAACATCCATTAATTTTCTCGGCGTGCCATCCGGTTTCCCGTGGTCGAACTGGATTTGCCCGGTGTAGCCTACAACCTCGCCTATCAAGTGTGCAAGGTCTTTGATGGATATGTCTTCGCCGGTACCGATGTTGACCAAACCACTTTCATCATAGCTTTGCATCAGGTAATAACATGCCTCGGCAAGGTCATCGGCAAACAGGAACTCACGTTTAGGAGTACCCGTGCCCCATATGGTCACTTGCGGCAGATTCTCCAGCTTTGCTTCATGGAAGCGGCGTATCAACGCTGGTAAAACATGAGAATTTTCCGGGTGATAATTGTCATTATAGCCGTAAAGATTGGTAGGCATCACGGAAATATAATTACACCCATACTGGTCACGATAGGCGTCGCACATTTTAATCCCGGCTATCTTCGCGATTGCATAGGGTTCATTGGTTGGCTCCAACAAACCGGTAAGCAAGTATTCTTCCTTCAGCGGCTGCGGGGCGAGTTTGGGATAAATGCAACTGGAGCCGAGAAACATCAGTTTTTTCACACCGGCCAAAAAGCTGGAGTGTATTACATTGTTCTGAATCTGCAGGTTTTCATATAAAAACTCAGCCCTGTAAGTGTTGTTGGCTACAATACCGCCCACTTTTGCTGCTGCCAGAAATACGTATTCAGGTTTTTCTTCCTGAAAAAATTGGCTTACCTGTGTATAGTCGCGTAAATCAAGGTCTGAAGAATTCCTACAAATAATATGATGATAACCTTCTTTTGTCAGTTTGCGAAATATGGCAGACCCAACCATTCCCTTGTGCCCGGCGATATAAATTTTTGAATTCTTATCCATTCAGCCCTTATTCAAATTGATTTTTAACATAATATCCGTATTCTTTCAACAAACGTTCCTTTCTGAAAAAATTCACATCAGCCGTCATCATATCTTTAACAAGCATAGGAAGATCATATTTAGGTTTCCATCCTAACTGGGTATTCGATTTTGTCGGGTCACCTATCAACAGGTCAACTTCCGTAGGGCGAAAATATTTAGGGTCAATAGCAACTACTTCTTTACCAATCTCTATCTGAAAATCAGGAGACTCGCAATATTCCACATAACCTTTTTCATCAACACCTTCTCCTTCAAACCTTATCGTAATCCCAACTTCAGCAAATGCCATACGCACAAATTCGCGAACTTTAGTAGTTACACCGGTTGCAATTACGTAATCTTCGGGTTTTTCCTGTTGTAAAATCAGATACATCGCCTCCACGTAATCCTTAGCATGACCCCAGTCACGCTGCGCGTCAAGGTTACCTAAATATAATTTATCCTGTAAGCCCATGGCAATCTTGGAGGCAGCCCGCGTAATTTTACGGGTTACGAAAGTTTCTCCCCGTAATGGACTTTCATGATTGAAAAGAATTCCATTACAAGCGTAAATACCGTAAGCCTCGCGATAATTAACGGTGATCCAGTAAGCATACATCTTTGCTACAGCATACGGAGAGCGGGGGTAAAAAGGTGTGCTTTCTGATTGTGGAACGGCTTGTACCAAGCCATATAATTCCGAGGTGGATGCCTGGTATATTTTCGTTTTCTTAGAAAGCCCCAGAATCCGGATTGCCTCTAACAATCTTAACGTCCCGATCCCGTCTGCATTGGCGGTGTATTCCGGCGTGTCAAAACTCACTTTTACATGTGACATAGCCCCCAGGTTATAAATCTCATCCGGTTGAACCTGTTGCACAATTCGAATTAAATTCGTGCTGTCGCTCAGATCTCCGTAATGCAGGATCAATCGTTGATCTTCATCATGAGGATCCTGATACAAATGATCGATGCGATCAGTATTAAACAAAGAGCTTCTGCGTTTGATGCCGTGCACGACATACCCTTTGGAAAGCAATAACTCGGTCAGATAGGCCCCGTCCTGTCCTGTTATTCCTGTGATCAATGCTACTTTTTTCATTATATAGTTCAGATTTTTATTTACACATTAGACGTATTGTTCCCTAATTCCCACAGAATTAAGGGAGTTATTGCAGATCCGGTTCTTAGAAAACGGAAGAAAGCCATGCTGTATAGCAGGAAATTGAATGTTTGATTAATCGTTAGGAGATTAATTCTTACGCATGGGCGCCTTTAATTAATGACTGGTTTAACTTTGACCTGATGAGCATTAATATAAACGCGGGACCGTATATCACATAGCGTTTGTACATCCGTCTTGGCTCCTTTAACAACCTGATAAACCACTCCAGACCAAGGTCTCTCCAGAACTTGGACGGCCGTGAAACGGTTCCTGCATAAAAGTCAAATACCGCTCCGATGGCACAGATCGTACCAACTTCCAGCCTTTCTTTATTAACATGAGTCCAAACTTCCTGTTTGGGAGCTGTCATGCCAACGAATAACACATCGGGCTTAAACTCGTTTACTACCTCAACCATTTTATCTGTATCTTCTTTTGAGAAGGCCGCTTTGAATGGCGGAGAATAGGTATCGACCCTAATATTCGGATATTCCAGGTTAATTTTTTTTTTAATCCTTGCTAAAGTTTCTTCTGAGGATCCCAGGTAAAAGCAACTTCCTTTTTCCGCATCCAACTTCTTCAGAAAATACAAGTGTACATCAGCGCCGGCTATTTTTTTTATATTCTGTTTATTTAAAAATTTCACAGCGGCAACTATACCTATCCCGTCAGGTAGCAGTACATCAGAATGACTTAATGCATCTTTAAAATCCTGGTCCTTCTCTGCCATGACGTAAGAATATTGATTAACTGTATTGATTATGCACTTGGAATCAAATTTCAGATCATCCAACTGACAACTAAGAATTGAATAATCAGACAATGGCACAGTAGAGAATTTTTGCATCGACTTAATGATTTAGATTAATGTTAATAAACAAGTTATTGTTCAGTAACGACCGATCCATTGCAATTATTAAGCCTAATTCATTTAAAAGAAAACTTAAGTATAAGTTATCAATTTATAGCTTTATAGTTAAAAAAAGCCAATTAATATGACCAGGCGTAAACTTCATTTGTGGTACGTGAAAAAGCCGTATTTTCCGCGTGTAAAATAATCCCCAGTTCCGGGAATTAATTTGCCACGAAACTCATCTGCCGGCTAATAAAAACCGGATCCAGTTTGACATATCTGAGGGGAGGTAATGATCTGTAAGTTCTGACTGATCGTTGAAATCAGGATGAAGCATAATTTCTACACGCAGATTTTTATGCCACAGATGGCTATTTGCTATGAAGTAATCAACGGTTTGAAACCTGTCTGAATAATTGCACCCAGCCGCCGTAATCTTTTTGTTCAGCAAGTTTCTGAAAAAAAACTTCAGGAGGTTACCCTCGTTGAAAGACTGGGCCAGCCGTAGTTTTAATCCATGTTTTTTAGCCAATACCAAAAAAATTTGATTAAAGCCCGGTAACGTATGCAGATGCAGGTGTGCATCAAGATGGGTAAGAGGGATGTGAGCTTTTAAAGCGCGATCGATCTGAGCCTCAATCTCCTTGTAAAAAGACAGCGCCGTACCGGAATCGAGAAACCTGACCTTTTTCCCGGTTTTATGGATATCCCATTCCCCGTTTTCAGTAAGGAACGCCTTGCTTACAAAATCGGTTACCGGTTTACCTTCCGCTAAATTGATATGCAAACCAACATTCCTGATAATATCATTTTGCAGTGTAAGCTCCACAGCTTCTTCAAATCCGTCACAATTCACCATGAGCGAGGTACTATTAATATAGCCCTTTTCATAACAATATAAAATGGCTTTATTGACCGAAGAGTTTAAACCAAAATCATCCGCATTGGCAATTACATTTAGAGGTATCATCTTTTACGTAAGTGATGTATCAAGTTTTTACAGAATGGACCCCGAAAATCAAAAAGTATTTTCCGACAGCACGAAGCCCAGTAAGTTATCAGATCAATTATAGCACCATTAAATTATTTCTTTTAATATTTTACATGGTCTATGGTAAAGACCATGAATAGAAATAACCCAAATCTTTATGCCGCCGGCCAGTATATATATTATACTCCAACCTATTTTACTTTCTGTTGCATCGTCTTTTCCTGCCCGGGCAAGCTTTGCCTGAGCAAGAGCATAAAGGGCTCAGCAAACCTAAATAAAAAATCAAGGTTTTTCTATAAATTCAGTGATTTTACGAAAGGCCGGCGTAATAGGTTACATGGTTAATGCTTACAGAAAAAACCGTTGTGTAGCGGTCATTCTATATAGACCGCTCCTGGGTATCATTCGCCAGTTTAAGATGCTTTAGCCGGCAGACACTAAATAACGATGTGCCTGCCTAAGACCTCAGGATCGGAGCTCGGTATACAGTTGTTGATGAATCTGCATGTCTTCCGGAGAATTAAATCTGTCCTTAATTTTTTTGGCCGGGGATCCTCCGGTGATGGAATAAGGTTCTACATCTTTGGTAATCACGGAACCTGCAGCTATGATACTTCCTGTACCAATTCTAACCCCGCTCATGATGATCGATCCATACCCTACCCATACCTCATCCTCTATAACGGTAAGCAGATCTTTGCCCAGCCAGTTATAATCGTTATCCCTGATCTGACTTGAAAAACGGATAGCCGTTCCAATTTGCTGGTAATGATGATCATATCGCCCAACAATGGCTACATAATTTCCAAAAATGACATCATTACCGATGACAGTATCAGATTCGATCTGAGAATAACGCCCGATATAAAAATTATCGCCGATGACCAGGGTTTTTTTCGCCCACATGCGCACACCTTTACCGGCGTGAAAATTCTTACCTATCTTATATTTATTCCACAGTACTTTGGATAAATATAGGTCTCGGCCTTTCTTCAAAACTTTAACTAAATTCATCATTTACAGTAGCGTATAAATAGTGTTTCGATTTTTGATTTTATTCTGGATGATAAACCCATTTTATGCTGAAACTGCTTTTGATAATGCGGATGGATCTCGTGTACATCCGGGAAAACAAAATCAGTCTTGTGTTTAGTATCCAGCAAGGGAATATAACGTGATGACGATCCGTTAGTATGCGTAGCATACTGATCAAATCCATTGTTATAAATCTTGGAGAGCTTTGGATATAATGTTACGCCTTCCAGCTTATACTGATTGAAAAACCATCTGATTGCCCAGGAATCCAAAAGGCCGGTCATTTGTTTGTCAAGCATGCTGTTCAGGTCAGACCCTCCCTGAGCAAACCGTTTTCTTGCCGCTTTATTGCTTTTAAACTGTGCATATTCCTTCACCTGCCAGTCTACCTTATTCCATCGGTCTGCCCACGTGGCCCATCCCCATGACCACCCACGATTCAGAAAATAACCCTCGCTGATGTCATCCGAAGATTCCGGTTTCAAATTAAAACTGTAGCCTGATATGGAGAAAACCTGCTGGTTGTACACATAATTTTCCAGCGCTTCATTCATAAAATTTAAAAAATTCGGGGTCGTTAGCAGGTCATCCTCCAACACGATCACTTTTCCGAACTGCTGAATCAGTTCCGAAGTGCCGTCAATGATTGAACGCGCAAGTCCTTTGTTTTGTTCAGATTCGCGGATGGTGATTTCCCTAAAGCCGGTCACGCTTCTTAAATATTTCCTGACCTCTTCTACCTGCGCTTTGTCCTGTTCATGGCGGGGACCGTCAGAAAAAATATAAAGGAAAGAGTCTCTCGCCAAAAAGTTTTTTTGCAAGGCGGCTATGGTCGCCTTTAATGGTGCGACACGTTTATAAGTAAAAAGTATGATCGGAGCAAGGCTCATATAAAATTTGTATGTAGTCGGGTGATGATATTTGGTTCAAACGGCAACCGTATCCCAACCTTGTGTATTGTAACGGCCATCCCAAAAATTAATTAAGAGATTGGATAACAACCTTTTTTTCTTTAAGGGTTTAGACTTTAACCATAACAAGGTTGTCAGCAGTTCATTGCCCATATTTTCGTAACTAAGTGAATTTATTATTTCAAGAGAACTTTCTGACATTCGTCCTTTCGCATCCGCTGATAAATTGATAAATCGCAGGATCTGGTCACTCATGCCTTTAACATCTGAAGGAGCAAAACTGTAGCCATTAATACCTTCTATCAGCAATGTGTCCGCAGCGTTTACCTTGTTACTTAACAGCACCGGCAGTCCTGCTGCCATAGCTTCATTGACCACAAGCCCCCAACTCTCCGACCAGCTGGGCAAAATAAAGGCGTCTGCCTCAAACAGATGATTCGGAATAGAATCATTGGGTATAGCACCTACAAATTCTACCCTTTTCAACCCCATTTGATCCCGGAGTAAGGTCAGGTCATTCAACTGCGATCCGTCTCCAAGCATGACAAGTGTATCCTGGTCGCTCTCTTCCTCTACATTTTTCCAGGCTTTCAGCAAATTCTCAAGGTTTTTAATTGGAACAAGCCTGGCAACACAAATAATTCTGCGGTTATCGAAMCTCTTCTTTTGTTTAAATTTGAAAAGACCATTATCTATGCAGTTATACCCGTAGAAAAAATGTATAGATTCCTTACTATATAAAGAAGTATATTCCTCATCATAATCTTTAGATGGCAGCCATAGGGCGTCTATCTGATTGGTTATAGCATCCTTAACTTGCTGTACTACGAAATTCCGTTTAACATTTGATGGTTTGGCGTCGTCAAACATGATAAACTTCCTGTTGTTATTCTTGGCCCACCTTAAGCCCAATGCCCCTGAGTAAAATACAATAGATCCGGCAATGATAACATCGGGATTGATATCCGCTAATTTGGAAAACAAAACCTCCTTAATCGTGGACTTTGAAAGTTCATTATCCTTATTGTCCGGAAAAAGACAGTTCCACCATAATTCTTTGTTATCATATGGGTCGAATATATATGGTGAACCCTTGCCGAACAATTCGATAACGTAAAGATCGATATCCCGGGATTTTAAAAAATCCTTTAAAAAAGACAGCCTTCGCTTCCAATATACCCGTAAATCATTATGTAATAATACTACCCTCACTTTATGAAACTTTATAGTTTAACAATTTTTATCATATTCAGCCCACTCCTATTCTGTAAACGGATTATCCTGTCTCACACAGGATAATAGTCAGTAACAATATGGCTGATTTTTTCTGCCATGGTTTGCTTTCGTGCAAATTTCATAGCCTCAATACTCATCTCACTAACAATATGCGGATGACGATATAAATGAACAATGGCATCTTTCAATTCTGGAATAGCCGCCTCTGGTGAACTGGCATTACATCTTATACCGGTTTTATCACTGACTACCTGCGACTGGCCGTGTAAATCGAGCGTAACAATCGGCATACCAAAAGACTGGGCTTCAAGCAACTGGGCTGGCCCCGAGTCTCTTAAGGACGTGAAAAAGAACACATCATGCATATCATAAAACAGCCGTACTTGTTCATATGGCACCGCCCCCACCATCTTCACCGTGTTCTCCAATCCATATTCTTTGATCTTGCCGGCAATGACCGCCTCCATCTCTCCATACCCTACAATTGTTAATGTTATTTCTGGAATATGTTTTAACTGCTGCATAACATCCAGTATCAGCAACATCCCTTTTCTGGGCATAAACCTACCTACCCACAGCAATTTAAGCAGTCCATTCACAGGCTGCTTTAGTTTGAACTCTCTGGGAAAAAAGCTTTCGGGCAACGCCATATCGAGTGATAGCTGGCAGTTTTTTGCGCCTATCTTTTTTGCCATAGCAAGGGTGTCCTGATTGGATACCAGTACAACCGCGGCCTTTTGAAGCATTTTTCTGCAGGCGGGATTATATCTTATCATCCAGTTACTCACCTTTTCTCTTTTCAATTCGGAGGCCCAGTGATCAAGAAAATACCGCTTAAATGTTTCTGGGGCCTTTTGCCCTCCGCCGGCCGGGCCGAAAATAAAAGGGATATTCAACCGGTACATAAAGGAACCCATCTGCAGGCTTCCCCAGGTAACATGATGGGCAAGTTTAAACTTCATTTCCTTATGCAAAGATTTACCTTTTCTGAAAGCCAGGTATTGCCAAAGCATATAATGCAGGTAAATGGAGGCCTGCGTCATTAAATACAAAACTTCTGTCCCGAGAGGCATCGTGATGTAATGAAAATGAAGATTTTCAATGACCGGATGCGTTTCGATACTTGGCCGGTTTACACTCCTGGTTAAGCAATGAACTTCATAACCTTTTTCAGCTAAGCCCTTGGCCCAATTCCATCCATTACCCTGTTCAGATCCCTTATCAGGTTCACAGGCAAAGGCAGATAAAAGAATTTTATTCATATTATTTCAGATTTGCATGCACCCAAGCCCCATATAGCGCTATTGCAGGGCTGTTGCAAACTATCCCTTCCTTCCATGCACAGATCATTAAAAAGCATATTTATCTCCTCTTATAGTTTTAAAAATTGTTGAAAAAATAATTTTCAGGTCCAGATCGAAACTCCAGTTCTGCATATACCAAACATCGGCTTCTACGCGCGCCTGCATATCTTCCAACAATTTCGTTTCTCCCCTAAGTCCATTAATCTGGGCCCATCCCGTAATGCCTGGTTTTATAAAGTGACGTACCATGAAATGATCAATCAAATTAGAATATTCCTCCGTATGTTTCAGCATGTGCGGTCTTGGGCCAACAACAGACATATCACCAAATAAGACATTGAAGAACTGAGGCATTTCGTCCAGGCTCGTCTTCCTGAGGAAGGCTCCGATCCGGGTAATTCGTGAATCGCCTTTCTTAGCCTGCAAATTGTCGGCATGCCGGTTAACATACATGCTTCTGAATTTATAACAGTTGAAAGTCGTATTATCTCTGCCCGATCTCGGCTGCACAAAAAAAACAGGGCCAGGTGACTCCATCTTGATCAGTACATATATGATTGGAAAAAGCCACGTGAATACAAACACGATAACCAATAGCGAAAACATGACATCAAATACTCTCTTAAGAGCGCGGTTCAAAATATTCTCTAAAGGCTCCTCCCTGAGAGAAAGGACATTTGCGTTAATTACGGAAGCAGGAAGAAACTTTTGAATATAATCAAAGTGCTGAGGGACAAGTTTAAAGCGCACCATGTTTTTATCCGAATCTTTAATAAGCCTTTCAATAGTGCTTTTTTTAGATGGATCAAGTGCGCAGTAGATCTCGTCCACTTTATGTTTAATTACATATGCCATACAGGTCTCAATCCTACCCAAATATAAATGATCGTCAGTTATAGCCGGAGGATTGTCATCAAACAAACCCATTATTTTATAACCGACCATATCTTTTTTAAACCGGTTATAAAAATCTGCTCCTGACCGGCCTTCACTTAAAATGACCGCTTTTCTCACCGGCCCGTAAATAATTGACGAGCTCCCAACGGTTTTGTAAAAGATAAATTTGCACAAAAGAAGAAGGCAACCGAACAGGGTCATTAAGCAGATTAAAGATGCTCTGTTTATATGATAAGAATCTGTAGTATTTACAATTATCAGGATATAGCTAACTAAAAACAAATACAGTACATATGCTTTGATGGATTTGACAAACAATGAGACATGATGAACAGGGCGATACACCCCCAATAAACTGGTAGACAAAAGCCACAACAGATTTAAAATCAAAACAACATTTAATTGTGATTTATCAAACAACCACTGATATAATGTATGATGTGTTAAGTTATAAACTAATATTAAAGACAAATTCAATATGGAATAATCCATTAAGACATTGACCATTCTGTTGACATTCTTATAACGTTCACTCATATATACTTATATATAATGATTATAACAATTATGATGCTAAGCTGTGTTTGTAACCTATTTAAGCGCTGAAAGGAAAAGATCAATGAAGATCGGCCCTGTTATTTGCGCTACTATTAAATTTTTGCTTATTACTAAAAGAAACGAACCGTAATTTTTAAGGAGCTAATTAACCCGTGCGCAATTTGAGTAATTATTTCCACGTTTCATCTGCCTGGTAAACCCC